>JANXVV010000187.1 GCA_025351525.1 Humisphaera sp.
CGGATCGTTACGAGCCGCGTGCGGTCAAGCGGCGGTCCAAGCCGATCGCACTGCTCACCGTCCCGCGACCGAAGGCCAAACGCCGGCTGGCAAAGTCTGTAGGGGCAAAATGTTAACGCTTCGGGAAGTGCCATTCGTGCCACGCACCTTCCTTGATGTGGGGCATTTCAAATAGTAATCGCCCATTTTCGATCAACTGTTGGGAGTCCACTAATGTTCGCAATAAACGGTATGCGTTTTTTGGGGGGATGCAGTCTTGCGTTACAATCGGTGTTACTCACCGGGTTTGCAAGCTCTGGAACCGCCTGGGCCGTCGACACCACTACCCCCAAGAAAACCACGGTGACCCGTTCCTTCACCTCTACCAATTCCATCCCCGATTTCGCCCCGGGCGCGTGGACCGATGGCGTCGATCGTCACCTGGCCGATTATCAGGGGAAGGTGCTCATCGTCTTTTCCTTCGATCCCTCGTACATCGACTCGCCGCAGGATGTGAAGCGGAAACTGGAGGTGTACAGTTTGTTCCGCGATAAGCCCGTGGCGTTTCTCGGCGTCGTCAACGGCCGCCGCGACATCAATATGTCCCGGTCGCTGCTTAAAAAGATCGACGTGAATTACCCGATGTATTTCGACAACATCGGGCAGATGAGCACGCACTTCGGCGGCGGTTATTCGGTCTATCTAAGGATGATCGATGCGGACGGCAAGCTCGGGTTCAGCAGCGTCACGCCGCAGGAGATCGATGCGGCTTTGAAGGATCTCAAGTGGAAATACAAGGACGGCGGTTACGATAAAAAACTGGACGGGATCGTCGATCTATTGGAATGGAATCATGTTGAGCAGGGGTTGAAGCAGTTGAAGCCGTTGCGGAAGTCGAGCAATAAAGAGGTGGCGGCGTCGGCGGAGAAACTGTTTCAGGACGTTCACACCGAGGGGGAAAAATGGAAGACGGAAGCCGATGCGGCGGTGGAGAGCGATCCGGTGAAAGCCTATGACCTCTACCTGAAACTGGCGACGGCTTTTGCCGGGGAGGATTTGGCGAAGGCCACCCTCGAACCTCTGAAGCAGCTCAAAAGTTCCAAACCGCTGCAGGAGGAATTGGCTGCTCGGGAGATGTACGGCAAGCTGAACACGGTGATCCCCCGCGCGCGTTTCGAGCAGCGGATCGACGTGGCGGATTACTGCGAAAGCATCGGCAAAAAGTACCCCGCGACACCGACCGGGAAAAAGGCGAAGGCGCTGTATGATGATCTGATGAATGCGAGAAGTTTGCAGTAGATCACTCTGAAATTCACCTCCCCATCGTCGCAAACATCGCAATGACGGCCAGTGCCATCACCGCCGTCGCAAGCCATCCCCACCGGCGCAAGTTTTTCGAAATCAAAGTCAGCTTCCCCATCACCGCGGAATTGTGGGTCATCAGCATCATGACGACCATTGTCGGCACCGCCACGATGCCGTTGAGGATCGCGCTCCAGATCAGGGCTTTCATCGGATCGATGTGCGTGAAGTTCATGGCGGTGCCGAGGATCGTGGCGACGGCGAGAATGCCGTAAAAGCCTTTGGCTTCCCGCCATTTCCGCTCGAGGCCCGTCGGCCATTTCAGCAGTTCGCCCAGCGCATAAGCGCCCGACCCGGCCAGCACCGGCAGCGCGAGCATCCCGGTGCCGATGATCCCCATCGCGAAGAGGAAGAATGCCAGACGTCCCGCGATGGGCTGCAATGCCATGGCGGCCTGCTCGGCGGAATCGATGCCCGTCACGCCATTCGCATGCAGCGTCACGGCGGTGGTCAGCATGATGAAGAATGCGATCAGATTGGAAAATGTCATGCCGGTGTAGGTGTCCACGCGAATGCGGCGCAACTGCTCTCGTGCCTGCGAAGGCTCCCGATTCAACGCAGACTCCACGGGCGATGCATCCAAATCCTCTACTTCCATCGACGCCTGCCAGAAGAACAGATAAGGGCTGATCGTGGTCCCAAGAACGCCCACCAGCAACGCCAGATACTCCGCTTTGAACTGCACCGGGGGAATCACCAGCGCGTACAAGGTTCGACCCCAGGGAATATGAACGGTGAAGACCACGCCGACATAGGTGAACAACGCCAGCGTCAGCCATTTGAGAAACTTTGCATATCGACAATAGGGGATGCGGATTTGTAAAAAGAGCGACACACCGGCGAGAAGCACAATGTACAAATGTGCCGGCCCACCGATCAGGAGTCGCACGCCCGCCCCCATCGCCCCGATATCCGCGCCGAGGTTCAGCGTGTTGGCGAGGATGAGCATGAGGACGATCGGATACGACAGCCAGGGTGAATAATGCCTCTGCAGATTTGCCGCGATCCCTTTGCCGGTCACCCGACCGATGCGGGCGCTGATCTCCTGAATCGCCGCCATCAGCGGAAGCGTGAAGAGCGTCGTCCACAACATCCCGAAGCCGAATTTCGCCCCTGCTTGCGAATAGGTCGCCACGCCGCTCGGATCATCGTCGGATGCCCCGGTGATCAGTCCCGGCCCGAGACATTCCAACAATCCTTTGCGCGCCGCCTTAGCCGCCGACTTGCCAAACTGTCGGACGCGGCGACGAGCAGGGGGCGGTTGCGTTGTCGATTCAATATCCACCATCATCATTAGTCCCGCTTCAAGTTCCTCCGAGCGAACTGGGCCCTTATCAATCGCTCCGCTCGCAACAACCATGCCGTTGTCAGATTTGAATTGCAAGCTACATTGGCGGCTTGTTCGACCGGAGCTGGACGATCGCATTTGAAATTTCCGGTCCCCTCCCCCCGGTAATCCGGGGGGAGGGTTAGGGTGAGGGGTCTTGCATTTTTCTTCGGCGGAGTTGCGGGACGAAGTGTCTTTCCGCCACCAGGAAAGACCCCTCACCCCAACCCTCCCCCCATGAGTACATGGGGGGAGGGGACCGGAAAAACCAATGCGATGGCCGTGCGGCGATTTAAAGTTTTTGTCAGGGAGACTCATCGTGGCTCAGCCGGTATTGGCCGTGGTCAGTGTGCTGGGGAACGACCAGAAGGGCGTCGTCGCGCAGTTCGCCACCTACATGGCTGAGCGCGGGATCAACATCCAGGACATCGAGCAGCGGGTGGTGCGGGGATTTTTCGTGATGGACATGCGGGTCGATCTGGCCGACCTGTCGTGCGATCTTTCTGAACTCATCACCGGCCTGATCGATCTCGGCAAAGCCATCGACATGGAGGTGCGGGTCGTCCTGCAAAGTGAAAAACGGCTGAAGAAGATCGCCCTGCTGGTCAGCAAAGAGCCGCACTGTCTCGAACAACTGGCGGGTGATTTCCAGCACCACAAATTGCACGGCGACATTGTCATCGTGCTCGGCAACCACCCCGATCTCGAACCTCTCGCCACCTCCGCCGGCCTGCCGTTCGCCTGGCACTCGGCGGATGATCTGGAGAAGCATTTCGACTGGCTGCAAAAATCGCTTGAAGCGCACGCCGTCGATCTGGTGGTGCTGGCCCGGTACATGCGCATTCTCCCACCCCGCCTGATCGCCGCGCACCGCAACCGCATCATCAACATCCATCCCTCGCTGCTCCCCTATTTCCCCGGTGCCTCCCCCTACAAGCAGGCTTTCGAAAGCGGCGTGCGCGTCCACGGCTGCACGGCCCACTTCGTCACCGAACAACTCGATCAGGGACCGGTCATTCTGCAGGATGTCTTCCACATCCAGGTCGGTGCCGATTCGCTGGAGGATGTGAAGCGCAAGGGGTTGGAACTCGAAGCGCAGGTGCTGAGTAAATCGGTGCAGTTGTTTTTGGATGAGGAATTAGTGGTGGTGGATGGGAAGGTGATTTTCAAACCGGGGATCAGCCGGTTTTTGAAAGGGTAGCGTGGCACGGGTCAGCCCGAATGATTCACCACGAAGGCACGAAGAACACGAAGGGGCAGTTTGAGAATGAGTCGTTGCAGCCGCTTGAATCCATTGGGTAAGCGCGCAGGTGGCGCAGATCTTAGAGCAGCGCGTTCTATTTCCTTCGTGTTCTTCGTGCCTTCGTGGTAAGCCTGAATTTTCCGGGCCGGCGGCCTGTGCGACAAAAATATGTTCAGCGCCCCCCGCAACAGATTCAACGCCTCGCCGAAATATCAGCCGATCCTGCGCGAACTCGGGATCGACGCGGAGTCCGTTTTCGATCATCCGGACATCATCCCCTGGCGGTCGATCCGCGAGCGGCAGAACTGCACGCTGGATGCCGATCTCGCCGATGGCCGGCACATTCGGCTGCACATCAAGCGGCACCTCCCCGAGCGCGGCACGCGCACGCCCGCCGACGAGGAGGCGCTCGGCATCCGCGCGCTCGAGATCGAGCGCATCCCCACCGTGCCGCTCGTCGGCTGGGGACGGCTGATCGATGGTCGCAGCTTCATCATCACCGAGGATTTGACGGATTACCGCGACGCGGAAAAAGCGGTGCGCGAAGGGCTGCCGTTCGAGAGCCTCCTGGAACCCACCGCCGACTTGGCGGCCAAACTGCACGATGCCGGCCTGCATCATCGCGATCTGTACCTGTGCCATTTCTTCGTGAAATACAACGACCCCTCGGACGTGCGACTGATCGATGCCGCCCGCGTGACGCGCCTGCCCGGCTGGCCGATGCGGCGGCGGTGGATCGTCAAAGACCTGGCGCAGTTCTGGTACAGCACAAGGTCGCCCGCCATCACCGATGAGCAGCGACTCCGATGGCTGAAGCGGTATGGCGAGAAGCGCGTTCTCAAGTCCATCGACCCCCTACGCCGGTCCATCGAGCGCAAAAGCGCATGGATCGGACGGCACGATGCGAAGCTGCGGATGAAGCAGAAGGATCGGAATGTGTCAATCCCGTAGTAGCGGGTGGGGAAGATCAGTCGAGCGGAGTTTAGGCGTGTCGAGCGGAGTTTAGAGCGTGATTCCCGGGAGATCGCGCATGATTCCCGGGAGATCGCGCGTGATTCCCGGGAGATCGCGCATGAGTCCCGGGAAATCGCGCATGATTCCCGGGAAATTGCGCGTGTCGGGCGGGAAATCGCCGATGATAGCCGCAGCAGGCAGGGTCCGCGAATGAATCACGAATGACGACGTTCGAATTCACGAACAAATCGCGAAGCTCGAAGGGGGAAATGACGAAACGGGGATTTCGTTTCATCATTGCTTCATTCGGATTTCGTCATTGATTCGCGAATTGGGTCTTTTGAAAAACTGGTGGCATGGGCGTCTCGCCCATGCTTTTTGGCCGAAGAAATGCATGGGCGAGACGCCCA
>JANXVV010000320.1 GCA_025351525.1 Humisphaera sp.
TAGTGCGAATGCATGAGATTTCTCGAGTGCCCTGAAGGAAAAGACAAGACCCCTCACCCTCCCCCCGGATTACCGGGGGGAGGGTACCGGAAACCTGGAGTAACCGATGACCGAAATCTTTGTGGGCTGGTTCCTTTTCGCCGGAGTGATGGTCATCGCCACCGTCGTATTCACCGGTTGGGTCATCGCCAGGGTCGCGCGCGGCCTCGGAAGAACGCTCGGTCTCCTCCCTCCGAAACCCGCGAGAATGGCCTCGCCGCCGCGGCGCGCCTTTTCCGCACCTCCACAGTTACCGCAGTCCGGATTTTTACAATGCCGTATCGCCGGGTGTCGTCATCTGAATCCCACCACCGCCAAATTCTGTCGGCATTGCGGCCATGCGTTCCCGCAGTTTCAATCCGTGCCGGTGCGGCAAGCGGCGGTTTACCGTTGAAGGCTTGCGAATCGTCCCACTCGCCGCCATGATTCAACATCGTCGTGAACACCCACCATCCCCATCTTCGCTCCGCCAATGACCCGCTCGGGCCGGATTATCAGGCCGGGGCGGTGCTTCAGGGATTGGCCCGACCCGTCCACGAAAAACTCTCGTGGGGTTTCATCCCGACCATCGTGTGGGGATTTTTATCGTTCGGCCTCGCACCGATTCTGATCTGGCGAAAAAGATTTCGGCAATACATCACGCTGGAGCAACAACAGCTTTGGCACCTGGCCGACTGGTTGCGGTTGCATTCTAAAAACCCCCAAGCCGCCACACTGCCGGATCAAACCGAGGCGCTTCGCCCGCATTCGGACCTGCGATTGCTTTCATCGCTTTGCCTGGCGTTTCTGGCGATCATCTTCTTCACGCAGTTGCAGGATTATCATCGGTTCCTGTGGGATGCCCTGCTGGATTGCACCTATTTCTACCCGATGCACCGGTTTCACCGCGCGATTTTGTTCCATCGCGTCGGCCCGGATTTGGCCTTCAAACTGTATACGACCTGGGTGCTGACGCTGAGCGGCGCATACATTTGCCATTGGCTGGAAGTGCGGATTCATGCGACGGCGTTGCGGCAGTTCATTGGGCGATTGAACGCGATTCTAGTCACGGAAGGTTTGACCCCGATCCCTGCGGCGATGCCCGGTTTGGGGTTGCGACCGATCTGGCTGATGGGCGCGGCGATGTTCGCGGTGACCGGGACATTCTGGGGCGTGCCGATGATGCTGGCGGGTGCGGCCCATCGCCGAATGGTGCGATACGCCAGCACCAAAAACCGGGCGGCCATGGCGTATCGGTTGCGGGAACTGTTAGTGGCTGCAAACCCCGATGAGACGGTGCCGATGCCGGTCTACCTGAGGTCGGTCTGCGAAAACCCGACCTGCCGGGCCCCCGTTCAATCGACGGCCCGTTTCTGCCCGCGCTGCGGTTCGCGCATCGTGCCTCCTTTGCATCGTTTGGCGTGACAAGAGGTCAAAAAACGTAACATTATGTAACAAAACGTAACATTTGCCGTGGTCTTGGACTTGAGGGTTTTTGATTCGGGTGTCACAGGTCGCGGTGCTCCGAGGCCTGTGTTCTTGGGTCGCAAAAAAGCACAGGTCCGCTCCGAAAATGGATGTTGGAGGGCGGTCTTCGTCGACCGCCTCACCTGCGGCAGGAGACTGCCGCCCTCCAACGTTAGCCCGGCCTTTACGCCGGGTTTCCCGATCTCAGGAAGAGAACGCAAATCTATGTTCGTCGTCTATGTCACCTTCAGCATCGCCGGTTGGGTCGCGCTCGCCGTCTTCCTGACCTACTGGGCCCTCCATCACTTCCGGCGGCGTGCGCTGAATCGCAAAACTCTCAAACCGGTGGAAGCCCATGAAAAACTCCCCTGATCCCACCCTCCACCGCGATCGCGAAAAGCAATTCATCGACCACGTTCGAGGACTGTTCGAGGATGGTCGCTTGCGCCTTGAAACTCGCCGGGGGATCAAACCGATCACTCTGCTGATGCCCTCGATCATTGAAGGCGAGCGCGGTGTCGAGCGCGGTGAGAAACTAAAACGCCTCATGCTCGAACTCGGCGTGAGCGACCGCCAACTGCAATCGAAGATGCCGGTCGGTGAACGGATCGCCATCAATCTCCGCCAGCGAAATTTCTGGATGTTCAAGAAAACGGTGGGGCAGTTCGTCGTCGCCAGCATCTCTCCCACACGGGCGCTTTTGACGGGTCAACCCCCCGCGCCCTTGACCGCCGCCGAGGTCAAGGCGCTGCTTTCGCAGATGGAGTTATCGTCCGACGCTTCGAACGTGCCGCTCACCGTGGCGCTGATGTCGACCAGTGGATTCACACCTGAAGCCCAAGCCATTGCCTCAGGGATTACGGGCACTGCGCTGGTGTTGATCGAACCGAATGACGCCGGCGGTTGGAGTGTACACGCTACGATGGATGCAAAGGATCTGAGCAATCTGCTCGATCCCGAACAAGCCGAGGCCAAACGGCATCGGGTGCGGGAATATCTCGATGAGAACAAGTTCGATCTGCTGAGCGGGGGGATCGTTTCGGAGAAGATTGCGAATCGCACACAATTGCCGCTGCAAATTATCGAAGCGGAGTTAAGATCATACGCGAAGGAAAACCCCGGCCTCGCGGCCAAGCGGATCGACGGGAAGCTGATGCTTTTCCGGGAGGGCTCGGCGCTCTCGATCGATCCGGGAGGATTGAACATGCCTTTTTGGGAAACGGTCAAAGGAATTTTCAAGCGCGAGGAGTCGACCGAACGGAAGATCTCGCGACTGGCCGTCGAACGCGCCGGGCTGACCGCGCAGCGCGAGCGGGCCTATGACGAGATCGCCTCGGTCGAGCAAAAGGAGTCGGAGCTGACGAAGGGATTCAAGGATTCCACGGCTCTGGCGCAGCGGCGGATCGCGACGGAGATCTCACAGCTTCGCAAGGACATCGAACGCCGTCAGCAGATTCTGGGCGCGATCGACAAGAAGATGAACGTGATCAACACGGGCATCCACACGCTGGAGTTGCAGAATCAGGTCAGCCCTGAAAAGCTCAAGACGCTGGAAAACATCGCCGCCAGTTCTGAAGAAGTGGATGTGGGCATGGCCGCGCTGCAGCAGTTGGATGAGGAAGCCAACAGCATGTCCGGCGTCGGCGCGATGGAAGTGCCGGATGATGTGCAGGCGATTTTAGACGAGCTGAAAGGGAAGGAAGAAGCGCCGCCCGAATCGCCGATGGGCAATCGCGTCGCCGGCGGTGAGAAGACATCGCAGCGATCGCGTGAAATACCCGCACCGTCAGTGCCTGAGCGAAAACGGAATGAACCGGAACCCGGATGAATCAAAACCCCGTTGTGGCACGGGCTTCCAGCCCGTGTTAGCGGGTCAATGCGTAGAACGAATTTGATTCGGAGTTCCATTTAAATGGTGCGTCGTCAACACGGGCTGGAAGCCCGTGCCACGAGTGAGATTTAAAAAAGTCCATCAATCGTCATTAAAAAATGGCACTTATCGACAAACTCTTCGGCAAAAAGGAAAAGACGCTCAGCGAGCTGTCGGCGGCCGAGCTGCGCCGCGAGGAAATCATCCTGACGAAAGACCGCGACAAACTCTTCAAAAAAATTGAGACGGTCGCCACCGACAAGCAGAAGATTTTTCAACAGGGTGCCAGTCAGAAGTCCCCGGAATTGCGCAAGGCGCTGGCCATGCAATTCGAGCTGAAAACCCAGGAGCAAATGCTCGCCGGCCGGCAGTTGAATTTGCGGAGTAAGGAACTGCTGACGGTCAGCCGGGTGAGGATGATGAAGGAGAACGCGCCGAAGATGAGCGGTGCGATGGGCCGTCTGAACCTGACCGAAAAGGACGTCGCCCGCATCACCACCTGGATCGAAGACGATGGCGTCACCCAGGACATGTACAACGAGCGCCTCGATGAAATCCTCGGCCTTGGCGCTCAATCCGACAAAGACGCGATGGCCCACGCCGGCCTCTCATCCACCGGGCAGGAGGTCATGAATCTCTGGAACGACATGGATCGCGGCACGATCAAACAGGATGAGGCTTTCGAAGCGGCGGACAAAGCGGTGCGGCGGAAGAATGAATCGATGGAGAAAAACCTGTGAACCTGCACCGGAAAAACGCGGCGGAGTGGGTGATGTGGTTGGCGCTCTGGCCGGTGGCTCAAATCATGCGTTTTATGGAGCGTCGGCGAACTGACGCGACCCGAAGAGCTCAAGAGGAACTTTTATGAAAGTAACCAACGACTCTCCAGACGCGGCACCCCCGACGACTCCCGTAGTGCCCTTGGAGTACGGCCATGCAGATCACGTCGGTGATTTTTCCCGGCGTACGTCCGCCGGTGTTGCCGAACGCTTCGACGGATTTTTCGAATTCCTAGGCATGATCGCTGCGATGGTCGGCGGTTTCCTAGCCACGGTCACGGGAACATTTGGCGGACTGCGGCAAATCCTCTTTGCGATCGGTGTGGGGCTGTTTTCCTTGGGTCTGATCGAATTAAACGTAGCAGACCGTTATGCCAGTGGCCCCTGCACCGTTGCCTTCGGCACCGGCTTGATCGCGCTCTGCATCCCATTGCCGAAGTACAAGGTGTGAAAGTGAGTTCCAACCAGTCCAATCGTCAAGGTAACCCATGGGACTTTTCAAAAGCAAAGAAGAACGCCGTATCGACCGCGAGATGAAGATCCGCCAGGGGATGAAGGCGATCGAGCGGTCGATTCGGCAGCAGGAGAAGTTCAGCGAGGACTTCATCAAAAACGCCCAGCACGCCCGGAAGATCGGCGACAAAAATCAATACGCCTTCATCCGCGGCGCGCTGAAAAAAACCGCCGCGATTAAAAAAATGCTCGAACGGCAACTGCTGAGCATCAAGAGCGCGATGCTGATCCAGCAGCAGGCCGTCGCCAGCCGACAGTTCGCCGAGTCTATGACGCTGATGGCGCAGGAGATCGGGCAGACGTTCAAGGAAATGGACCTGACCAAAACCCAGGCCGACTGGGAGCGGGCCGTCTCCCAGGCCGGCAGCGTCGAAGAGAAAATGGAGGTCTTCCTCGACAGCATGGAGCAAAGCGCCATCGGAGGCGGGGTATCCTCCGCCCGCGAGGATCTCGTCAGCGATGAAGAGATCGACCGGATGATTCAAGCCGATGTCCTGGCTTCGGAGCGCACGGAGCTTGGGAAGCTCGATGAGTTGGAAAGCGAGATTGTCAAGGAGTTGGGGGCGACGAAGCAGAAGGATTGAAAAAATGAAACGTGAATTTAACGTCATCATCGAGCGCGATGAAGCGGGCTATTACGTCGGTAAGGTTCCGGAGTTGCGCGGCTGTCATACGCAAGCTAAATCGATGGATGCGCTGATCGAACGAATTCGGGAGGCGATCGACGTTTGTTTTACAGGTGGCGGTGTTGAGACATCGGACTAATAATCTTCCGAGGCTCTTCCGGTTCTTGCGTAGGCAGTGACGGTGCCGGAGGCTCGACTCCGCTTTACCGGCCGGATGAATCGCTTTCGATAACTTTCATTTGAAGAATCTTCATTCACGCCTTGGAGCCTGTTTAAGAACACAGTGGAGGCACTAGATCGAACGTTGCAACAACTGAGAGTTTAAGTTGAAGTGCTTCCCTGTTGATACGCCGGGTCGTCGCCTACGGCTTCGATCCCGGCGTGATTTCAATCGTTCGAGCGTTCCGTCTGATAACGCGTCTATTGCCGCAGTCGGGATATAAGGGTGAACCCAGCTTTGTTCGTAAGCGTGCTCTTAGACAAATACGATGGTCTTCAAAAATCTTCTTCGCGAGGTGCTCTCCCTGCCGGTCGACGACCGCATGGAACTGTTCACACGTCTGTCTGAGAGCCTCCAGTCGGAACCGATGGCTCCGCCGGTCAGTCAAGATCTATCGGTGGAGTTGAACCGTCGATACACGGAGTCGCTGGAAAAACCTGAGTTGGGCTATTCGATTGAAGAAGTAGAAGCGATGTTGAATGCACGGCGAAAGCAATGAGTAGGCGTCTGACCCTTACGAACCTTAAATCACCGTCATCCCAATCGCACTCGCCGTCGCATGTGTCTCGATATGGCTGATGCTCACAAGCCACCGCGCGATCCCCAGCGTTTCCGCGATGCGGGCGCACTCCCCGGTGAGATTCACGACCGGTTGTCCACTGGTTTCGTTGCGAATTTCGATGTCGGTCCAGGCGATCCCCCCGCGCCAACCGGTGCCAAGCACTTTCAGCACCGCCTCTTTGGCGGCGAACCGGCCGGCCAGATGCTCGAACCGCCGTTTGATGCTGCGGTTGGCATAGGCTTGTTCGATCGGCGTGAAGACGCGATCCATGAACCGCTGCCCATGCTCCTCGAACAGATGCCGGATGCGGGCGATTTCAACGATGTCGATGCCGTGACCGATGAGGGGCATATGGATTGAGGTTCTTTGAAAAATCTAAGATGGGGATCACAAGTACAGAGGATCGGATCCGCGATCACTTCCGTATCTGGGTTTGGGTGTCACTGGTTTAGGTACTCCGAGTCGTCACGCACGACGAATGAAAAGAGCGACTGGAGGGCGGCAGTCCTCTGCCGTCGCTTCGGCGGTCGAGGACGACCGCCCTCCAACATCCATTTTCAAACTTTCCGATTTCTCATTTCACCTCTCCCGCCATCGAAGCACACACGATCTCCTGATCGTTCCGCCAGTATACGCTCCGATTTGCCAGTGCCGGGAAGCACCACACCACCGGCCTTTGCGCGTCGGTGTTTGTTGGTTCCAGCACATGCGCCCGGCTGATTTCCTGATAGCCGTCCGGGTTCAGCTCTGCGAGAATCAGATCGCCGTGCTCGTTGGCAATCAGGTATCGCTTGCCCGCGTCGCCGAGGGGAATCGCGAATGCCGTCGACCATTTTTGCGGGCCGGCCTCGCCGGTGGTGAAGTCCGTCGTCGACCAGAGCCGGTCGCCGTTTTTCAGATCGAGGCAGCGAAACTCGCCCATGGTATCGACGCCATAAATGTGTCCCTCCCGAATCACGGGCGAACTCATCAGACTGTGCAGCGCCTCGGTCTTCCGATCGGTCTTGCCGGCCCGCTTCCACAGCACCGACGCCTTTGGCTCCTTCGCATCCAGTTTCAAAACGGTCGAACCTTCGTACTGCGTGGAGACCAGCAGCACGTCGCCGAATTGCGGGTCGCGATAAAATCGCGGGGTCATCACCGTCACGCCCATTCTTGCCGGGCCCAGGGGCTCAGACCAATACAGTTTTCCCGTGTCGGGATTGAGGCTGCTCAATCCGTCGGGATCCCACACGATCAATTGCCGTGTACCCCCGGCTTCGATCAACAGCGGCGGGGCGTAACCCGGTTCCTTCGCCGCCAGTGCCGTCCATATCATTTCGCCATTCGCTTTGTTGAACGCGGTGACGACGCCGTGCCCGTTCGCGGGATCATTGCCGCCGGTGAGACAGAAGAGTTTGTCGCTATCGATCAGCGGATGACCCGCAAAGCCCCAGTTGGGTGTCGGTGACTTTTCACCGGCCAGGTGCTTCGACCAAACCTTTTTTCCATCCGTCGTCGTCAGACAAACCAAATCTCCCTCGGCACCCAGCGTATACACGCGATCCCCATCCACTACCGGCGTCGTTCGCGGGCCGGCGGAATACGAAAGGGTGTAGTCGACGTCATATTCATATTGCCAGAGAATTTTCCCCGTCGATTCATCCAGACAAAGCACGCGTTCCACACCCGGTTGCGAGATATGCTTGAACGGATTCGCCGGCCGATCCACGTTCGGCTTCAACTTGAAATCCGTCACATACACCCGTCCGACGGCCACCGCCGGCCCCGCATACCCCGCCCTGATCGGTGTCCGCCATCGAATCCGCAATCCCTGCTTCGGAAACTCCGTCATCAATCCGGTCTCCCGCCATATCCCGTCCCGCTTCGGCCCGAACCATTGCGGCCAATCCTCACCGCGCGCAGTCGGAACGAGCAGGGCGGCGAGAAGCAGTAGGCTAAAGCAAAGTCGCATGAAATGAACTCCGAATTCGACGATAGCGACGGGGAAAGTGCGGGTGAAAGGCTGAATGCGCCGTGTAGGACTCGAACCTACAACCATCCGATTAAGAGTCGGAAGCTCTACCAATTGAGCTAACGGCGCGGGCGATGAGGGGAGGATGATACGGGGTATGAAGAGTGAGTCAAGAGGCTTCATTCGGTTGTATTACGACGGCGAGCCGCATACCTGCTTGAACGTAATCCTCTCCGCCATTACCGTATTATCGGCGGGCACCCGTAGCTCAGGTGGATACGCGATATCCCCCGCCAAGGCCGCGCAACCGCCGCTTTTTGAAGGTGTTGGACACCTATTGGACAATCCATCGGGAAATGGTGGGGCGGATCGGCTGTTGCAGTCGGTGATTGACGCATGGCCATACCTCAAGCCCGATCTGCGGAAAATGATCGCGGGCGTCGCGGTGATGAACGCGAAACGGAAGGGTTGAATCTGTTCCCCCTTCAACCAATCCGCTCAACCTGGCCATTGCGGCGCCGCATCATGCGGATCATCCTGCCACGGTGGACAGTGACGACCTGAAACCCGAGCAGCTCGAGCACCTCGGCCAGATCATCGCCCAAGAATTGCGATTCATGGTAAAGCTCGGGCGCCGCATGGAGAAGCTAGGCTTTGCCGGGAACGATCTAATCTATGCGGCGGCGCTGAAAGCTCAGGGAGATTTGCAGAGGCTCCGGATGGC
>JANXVV010000339.1 GCA_025351525.1 Humisphaera sp.
GAATCGAGCGCACCTGGCAGGCGCGAATGTTACCGCCCTGCAGGAGCAGCGAAACCGCAAGGAGAAACTGGAAGAACGGATAGCGCACGGGACCAATCTACCGCGACCCGGCAAGTTGTCAATCGGCGGGACATCATTCCCCAACGACTTCGAGCCTTTGCCCCGTGATGGCTTCCAGATCAGACACTCGCTTTGCCCGTGTGATGCGTAGGGTCGCCACGAGGCGTCGTATCGAAATGAGGGAGCGTTGGCCATCCAGTACATCGAGTAGTGTCGCGTGTCCCGACTCATAGGCCGTGCGGGCGATCGTCACCACCTGATTGGCGCGAGGGAGGATCGTGAACTCGAACAGTTGAAGCTGTCGGTCGGCGTCCCGTAGGGTGCGGATGTCCAGTACGACTTGCGCACCGAGGTCATTGGCGGCCTGACGGCGCATGGCTTCGATGGCCCGTAGGTTGGCCTGGGACTGGGCGACTGCCGCGTCGATCGCTTCATGGCGAAGAAACGGGACGGTGACCATGCCGAACAGGCTCTGGCTGACCCCTTTCAGATCGGTGGCGGCGCTGATTGAAAAGTCGGGCAGGTATTGGAGCCTCGCCAATGCGACGCCCTCCTTTTTGCCGGCGATCTCCCGGGCGAGGGCGATTAGTTCAGGGTTAAGCTTCACGGCCAGCGCGAGCAACTGTTCATCGCTGCAATTGATCGGTCGCACAGGTGGTAGTTCAACGGGCACGGGGATGTCGGCATCCGGCTCGCGCCCCAACAGTGCATTGACAATCGCCTTTTGGGTGGGCAGTTGCGCCTGCATGTTGGCGAAGTCATTGCCCGACAGGTCCATCTCATTGCGCGCCTTCAGCAGATCCTGCTGGCCGGCGGCCCCGGCGCGGTTCCGGGCCTCGACCACCATGGCCGTGGTCTTGAGCAGTTGGCCGTTGGACTGTTCGAGTCGGATGAGTTCCGCCGTGAGGGAGTAATCGTCATAGGCGATGAGGACTTTGTTTCGCACATCGAATTGGGCTTTGCGAAAGCGTAGGCCCGCCGCCCGCGCGTTCTCCAGCGCTCGCCGGGCGGCGATGGTGAGTTTGGGAGGCAGGATGATGTCGGCCATGGGATCATTGCCGGCGGCGAGGGTGGTGCGGTCCGACGCCGGCAAGCCTCGTAGTAGATTCAAATTCGCCGAGAGCACGAGGTTAGTAGCCTGGGTGCCATCCTGCGGGATCTGCTCGATCGCCGACCGCCATTCCCAGTATTTTTGCTCCAGGTCGGCATTGGCGAGCAGTGCATGGCGAACCAGGTCTTCGGGCGAGGGGTTTGATGGAAGGGGTTCGATCGACCGCTGCGCGAAGGGTTTTGCGAAGGGTTTGCCGGCGGTGAGTGCGGCCTGACGTTCCGCCGTCTCACCGGGCGGGTGGAGGGTACAACCTGCCAGCATGGAAAGAATCGCGATTGCTAAAAGCGGACGAGCCTGGATGATCCACTGGGTACAACCTGGAATTGCGCGACGCGTTGGGACGCTAAGTAGTCCCATGAAACAAGTTCCATGAGCTTTCTTGCACAATTTCATTTTTACGTAGCTAGTAAACATTTGACGCCTCCCCGGTGCCACCTTGAAGGATGGGGAAACCGGGACGAGACATTGGGGCATTCGCAGGTTTCATACCGATGCTTTTGGCGACGTAGAAGATGATGGGATAGATCAGCAATTCCATCAGGAAGCTGGTGAACAGCCCTCCGAGCATGGGTGCCGCCAACCGACGCATCACATCGGCGCCGGTGCCGGTGGCCCAGAGCAAGGGCACCAGCCCGATGAACGCCGCGGCCACGGTCATAGTCTTGGGTCGGATGCGCTTGACCGCCCCATCATGCACCGCGTGCCATAGATCTTCTCGGGTGTTCATTTTTCCCTCGGTCTTGAACCGTTCGTAGCTGTTGTCGAGATACAGCAGCATGACCAGGCCCGTCTCCGCATCGAGTCCGGCCAGGGCGATGATGCCCACCCATACCGCCAGCGACATGTTGTAGCCGAGGAACCATAGAAACCAGATCGCGCCGACGAGGCTGAACGGCACCGCCAGTAGGACGACCATCACGCGAAACAGGCTTTGCGTCGCCATATAGAGCAACACGACGATGATGACGAATGTCAGCGGCACCGCCCACATCAGCTTTGCATTGGCTTCCTGAATGTTCTCGAACTGTCCCGACCAGACCAACGAGTAGCCGGCGGGCAATTGTAGTTTTCGGGCGATCGCGGCCTGGGCATCCTTGATATAGCTGCCTATGTCGCGACCCGCGACATCCACAAAGACCCAGGCGGTTCGACGGGAATTCTCGCTCTTGATCATCGGCGGACCGGGATTGATCCTGATGTCGGCGAGTTGTCCCAAGGGAATCTGCGCTCCGCTCGGCGTAGGAACGAGCACCTGTTTGATCGATGAAGGATTGTCCCGCAGGTCGCGAGCGTAACGCAGGTTGATGGGGTAGCGCTCCAGGCCTTCAACGGCGGTGGAAATCTTCATACCGCCCAAGGCGGAGCTGATGACGTCCTGCACGTCGCCGGTCGTCAGGCCGTACCGCGCGGCGACATCGCGACGTGGGTCTATGTCCAGATAGTAGCCGCCGTAGGATCGCTCGGGATAGGCACTGGTGGTGCCGGACACAGTCAGGGCGATGGTGGAGGCCTTCTCCGCCAGATCCGAAAGCACCTGCAAATCCGGCCCCATGATCTTAATGCCCACCGGCGTCTTGATGCCGGTGGAAAGCATGTTGGTGCGGTTCTCGATCGGCATCGGCCAGGCGTTGGCGACGCCGGGCATGGTGACGACCGCGTTGAGGCCGGCATGATCCGTGCCGTCTTGATCGCCCCATCCGTAGATCAATTCTTCCATCGAAATCTTGCGCTCGCGGGGCCAGAAGGTATGCTCGAAAGGCCACCGGGCGGCGGTCGGCCAGCGGTCGAAGAAGTAGTTCATCTTCCGCTTGCGCCACATTTCAGGGTCGGTCTGTAGCCGTGCCACGCTCTCGATCATGTCCAGCGGGGCGGGGTCGGTGGCACTGTCGGCCCGGCCAATCTTGCCATATACACTCTGAACCTCCGGGAATGTTTTGATCAGCTTGTCGGTCTGTTGGAGTAGTTGGCGGGCCTTGGTGACGCTGATGCTTGGGTCGGTCGTCGGCATGTAGAGGAGGTCGCCCTCATCCAGGGGCGGCATGAACTCGCTGCCAAGCCGGCGGTACGGCCAAACCGCCGATGCCATGAACGCCACCGCCAATAGCAACACCGCCCAGCGAAACCTGATCGCCCCGGCGAAGAACGGGTTGTAGATCTTCTGCAGCAGGTGGCTGATCGGGCTTCGGTCCTCGTGAATGATCTTCTGCGGCACCAGGAGCATCCCCGCCAACACCGCCCACCCGGCACTCATCCACCAGCGATACGGGTAAAGCGACGATACATCCTGACTCAGTTGCCACAGCCCGGCGGCGGGGATAAACATGGCCGCCAGCGTGATCGCCAGGTTTCGCTTCCATCCCCACTCTTTGGGCAGCACGCGGCTGGTGATGAAGTAGACCATCAGCACCGGGATAATGGTGATGGACAGGATCGCCGCCGCACCCATCGAAAAAGTCTTGGTGAACGCCAACGGCTTGAACAGTCTGCCGCTCTCGCCGCCCAGCACGAACACCGGCACAAAGCTGACTGTGATGATGAGTAGGCTGAAGAAAAGGCTCGGACCCACTTCCTTCGCCGCCTCCATGATGATGTCGGCCCTGGGGCGCGGCGTGCCACCGCCATGGATGCGCTCCTCCTCGCGGTCGAGGTGCTTGTGCGCGTTCTCGACCATGATGATCGCACTGTCCACCATCACCCCGATGGCAATGGCGATCCCGCCGAGACTCATGATGTTGGCATTGATCCCCAGCAGGTGCATGAGCAGCAGGCTGGCGAGCACGCTGGTGGGTACCACGAAGATAGCCACCAATTCGCTGCGGGCATGAAGTAGGAACAGGATGCAGACCAAGCCAACGACGATCATCTCCTCGACCAGCGTATGGCGGAGCGTGTGGATCGATCGCTCGATGAGGTCGGAGCGGTCGTAAGCGGATTTGATGGTGACGCCGGGCGGCAGACCCGTTTCCAATTCCGCCAGCCTGGCCTTGGCGTCGGTGATGACCTGATGCGCATTGGCCCCAAAGCGAGCGACGACGACACCGCCGACCGCTTCACCTTGCCCGTTCCACTCGCCCACGCCCCGCCGCTCCTCACCGGCAATCTGAAGTGTGGCTACGTCGGAGAGATAGACGGGCGTGCCGCTGTTGGCACTGCCTGTCCCCATTCCGGCCACCGCGCTGCCGGACACGGCCTTGCTCATCCCCACGGGCACCTTGGCCAAGTCGGGCAAGCCGCGCAGGTAGCCTTTGGAGCGAACCATGTACTCGTTCTCGCTCATTTCGACGACCGATCCCCCCACGTCGTTGTTCGACCGCTGGACGGCCATCACGATGTCTTTGAGAGGGAGGTTGTAGGCAAGCAGGTTTTCCGGCTTCAGGACGATCTGATACTGCTTGACGAATCCGCCGATGCTCGCCACCTCCGCGACGCCCGGAACGGACGTGAGCTGGTAACGCAGATACCAATCCTGAAGGCTCCGCAGCGAAGCCAGATCCTGATTCGACGAAGCCAGCGGCTTTCCGCTGAGCGGACACGTTCCCGGTTTGTCGAACGCGCGCACTTTCACAAGCATCTCGCGGCGATCCATCGGCGCTTCGTTCCGGTCCGCATACCACCTATCGCTCAATTCATCATGCCAGATTCCCTGCGGGTGTTCCGGCGAATAGTAGCCTGGGTACAGGACGTATTGGTAGACCCAGCCTACGCCGGTTGCATCCGGACCGAGCTTAGGCTCCACTCCCGCAGGCAACCGCCCCTTGGTAAAGTTCAGGTATTCCAGAACGCGGCTGCGCGCCCAATATAGATCCGTCCCTTCGTCGAAGATGATGTAGATCATCGACGTCTCGAACATGCTGATGCCCCGGACGGCCTTGGTGTGGGCAATACCCATCATGGCCGTCGTCAGCGGGTAGGTCACCTGATCTTCGATCACCTGCGGGGCCTGCCCCGGATAGTCGGTGATGACGATGACTTGCACATCCGAAAGGTCCGGCACCGCGTCGATGCTGGAGTGCAGGGTCGCCCAGATGCCGGCGATGACCAGCGCGGCGGTCGCCAGCAACACCATGAACTTATTGCGGATGGATAATTCGATGATCCTGGCAATCATGGTTCTACTTCACAACGGACTACCGACTCCCCACATTTTTCCGCAGCTTGTCGATCGCCTCCGTCGTGCGGCTCTCCACATCCATCAGGAACTGGCCGCTGGTCACCACCCTTTCGCCGGGTGCGAGGCCCTCGACGATCTGCACCTGATCGCCATCACCCATGAGACCCATCCTTACCTTCCGAGGGTCGAAGTGCCCTTCGCCCTCGGCGACAAAGGCGATCTGCCGAGTGCCGGTGTCGATCACTGCTTCCCGAGGCACCTGGATCACGTCGGCGAGCGGTCGGGTCACAATGTCGGCTGTGGCGTACATGCCGGGCTTCAACTCGAAGGCCGGGTTGTCGAGCGTCATCCGCGCCGTCAGCGTGCGGGTCATGTGGTCGACGTGCGGGTATAGGAAAGTAATGGTGCCCTTGAAGGTCTTGCCTGGCACACCGTCTATAGTAGCCGACACCTCTTGCCCAACCTTCACCACGGAGAGTTGCTCCTCATACACCTGTGCGTCAAGCCACATCTTCGTGTGGTCTTCGATCCGCATCAGTTTCATGCCCGGCTGGATGGCGGTGCCCTGGACGACCATCTTCTCGACCATATGTCCGCTGGCGGGGCTTCGGAAGGGAATGTCCTTCGGCGGTTTCTCCGCTTTGGCGATAGCCTCAATGTCTTCGTCGGCGATGTCCCATAGGCGGAGCTTGCGTTTTGCCGAGTCTACCAAGGCTTTCGCTTCCTGCCGCATCGTCGAGGGGGTATCCGCACGCAGGGACTGCTCAACTTTCACCGCCGAGATCAATTCCTCCTCGGCCACCTGTAAATCCTGGCTGTAGAGTTCAAAGAGTGTCTCGCCCTTCGTGACGTGCATCCCCTCCTCGTTCGCGTCCAGTTTGTCGATCCAGCCACCTACCTTGACGCTGATATCGTATAACCCTGATTCCGGACTCTTGAGCAATCCCACGGTCCTCACCGTCTTTACCAGAGGGCCGTGCGTGACCTCGGCGGTCCGCACACCCATGTTTTGAACGATCGTCGGGTCGATCGTCACCTTCGGTCCCGCCGCGCCGGCGTAGACGGGCACCATCTCCATGCCCATCGCGCTTTTGCCGGGCTTATCCGAGATCGAAGCCGGGCCGAGCATCGGATCCCAGTAATACAGAAGTTTCTTTGAATCCCTGGCGTTCCCTTCGACTACGTCTGAGTGCAAAGGGGTCAACTTCATATGGCATACCGGGCAGTCGCCGGGCTGCTCCTTGATGACCCACGGATGCATGCCACAGTGGTACAATTCTTTACCCGATGGATCTGCCTGGGTCGTTGCCGAGTGATGAATCTGCTGCACAACTGTAGTATGGCTTTGGAAGCTATTGCCAGTCCCGGTTGCAACAGTGACTGCCACCGCGACGGCTGCGCCTGCTAGAAATACCCCGGTTGTTTTCAGGATCATTGTCGGGTTCATCTCTACTCCAGGTGATTTCAGAGATCGGGCGTAGGCTCAACGGATCGTCGTGACCGGCCTAGGCCACCTCAGAATCTCAGTTGCGTAGCCAGGTTCATCAGTTGATTGGCCGGGAGACGTCCTATGAGGCAGACCCACCGCTCGTCGCGTTCGGTCATCACCATGTTCACGGCACCGAATGACTGGACGTGATAGGTGACGCCCTCCCGAACCGCCGTGGGCGAACTCGGCGACTTCATGTCGGATGCGTTGGCGACGGTGAGGGTGACGGGTTCGCCCTCACTCTTGAGCAGAACGCAGGCCACCATTTTATTCTTGACCGACTTCATGCAGCAGGCCATGACATGATCCGAGGGCAGGGACGGAACACCGGGCGACGCAGGCCATTGAGCGTTGAGTGCTTTGTTGGCGGCAGTGATGGAATCCACCTGCATGACCGGGGTTTTGCCGGAGATCATCTCATCGTGCATCTGAGCCATCTGGGCCGCCGACGCCATTGCCGGGCGGCTGGAACTCATCAACAGAACCAGCATCAGCGTTGCCGTGATGGCTAGTCCGGCTGCAATCGCCCGCGCCGGGCGGAACCATTTCAACTTCAGCGATGGCCGTGGCGTTCGGGGAATTTGCAACTGAATGGCTTGCTCGAGTCGCGACGTGTCCACCGGCAAATTCCGCAATTTCGCCAATCTCGCCGCAGTTGCCCGATCGGCGGGGGATTCGGAAGCATCTGAATTGTCCGGGCCGGTGTGGTCATTGTCATCCACGTTGCTCATCACTTTCTCCTAACAGTCATTCGCAGTTCCATCGTCCTTTTTTGCCACGGGTAAAATCGCCTCCCGGAGCATCACACGTCCGCAGTTCATGCGGAATCCTCTTCCATAACGGGGAATCGGGACCAAAAGGTTCAATGCGGTATGGCCTAATCGCTTTGCAGGCCATGCCCGATGAAAATGCGGGCGTGCCCGAACTTCCGGGCGATGGCATAATAAGAGGATGCCGGCGTGGAAATGCCGGAATAAAGGAGTAGCCATGGAACGGCTGGTTCAAGTCAATCGGGATCAACTGGCGTCGGAACTGCATCAGGTTTTGGAGCAGACGCTGGCCAAGGTCATGGATGCGGTTAATTCCGCCAAGGACGGTCGGCTGATCGAGGACGGCGAGCAGCCGGTCTTTGATTTGATGAAGCAACTGGAATGTTGCGTCTTCCAGAAGGCGTTGCAGTTGCGAGTCGACTTTTTCCCCCTCCGAAGGACGCGACGGGCAACGCCAAGCTGAACAAGGGACGGGGTGAATGCTCGCGGTTGACGCAATTGGGCCGGGTGAGCCTCTCGCGGACGCGGTATTACGACAAGGCCGGCGGAAGCGACGTGCCGGTCGACAAGCTGGTTGACCAGGCCGATCGGTTGATCACGCTGGGCGTGAGTGAAGTGGCCTGCCGACTGGCGATCGATTCGGCCAGCTTTGGGCGGGCGGCCGACAACCTGCTTCGGGCGGCGGGGTGGTCGATCAGCGAGGAATCCCTGCGGAAGCTGGTGGAGCATGAGGGCGAACTGTTGCTCGAAGCGCAGCGGGTCGAGCAGTTGGAACCGGATTTTTCCGCGTCGGATTGCCGGACGACCGCGACGCCCGAACCGGAGTCGGTCACGCGGATTTACCTCGGCAGCAACGGGGTGATGGTGCCGGTGACGACGGAGGCGGAGAAGCTCAAGCGAAGAAAGACGGTCAACGAGAAGCGGCGGAGCCTGCCGCGTCGCAAGGGCCATCACCGCAAGCCGTTGCGGGCGATGAAGCACGGTGCCGACGGTCCCTGCAAGGAGTTCAAGATCGTCACCCTGTATGACCAGGACCAGAAGCACCGCCACGTGCGGGCGACCTGCGGGGACTGCCACGCCGCGGGAAAGCTGATGCGCCGCGGCATCGCCGAACTGCGGGTGAAGGGGGCGAAGGAGAAAGTGGTGGTGGCGGATGGAGCCCGGTGGATCTGGAACCAGGTGGAACGCAACGCATCGTGTATGGAGGAGAGGGTGCCGGATTTTCATCACCTGTCGGAACACGTTCACGCGGCCAAACGCGAGGTGTTCGGGGAACAGGCCGAATCGGGCAAGACCTGGGTCGGGCAGTTGCTGCATACGGTGAGGCATGACGGCTACGATTCGTTCTGGTCGAAACTCGCCGAAGCCCGGGCCGGCGTCCGAAGCCCTGCCAAACGATTGGCGCTGGACGGGCTGATGCAATACGTGGCCGAACGAAAGGAATTGATCATTTACCCGCGTTGCGAGCAGATGGGCTGGGACATCGGAAGCGGATCGACCGAATCGATGTGCAACACGATGACCCGGCGACTGAAACAGCGCGGAATGCGATGGAACGCGAAGAACGCCGAAGCGATGATGGCACTGGAAACCCTTGGACAAGGCAATGCATGGGGCGCATGGCGAAAAATGCGCGCATCATCAATGAACTAAGGAACTAACGGTTGCCCGGAAAATTGGGCGCGCCCGAAAATGCCGGTTTACACCCCGCCCCTTGCGTTTTGTCCCTGCATGGGTATCCTGAAACCGGTCGCTGGAGAGATGGCCGAGTGGCTGAAGGCGACGGTTTGCTAAACCGTTATACGGAGTCAAATCCGTATCCGGGGTTCGAATCCCCGTCTCTCCGTTGTCCGAGATAACCAGCCCTTCAATCCACTGATTGACGGGCTTTCCGGTTGGCATGTCGGGGTTGAACTGATCGCGGCGTGGCTGATCAAGCCGCCGTTCCCGCCCAAGGTTTAATTGATGGCCAAAAAACTAAAACCCATTCATCCCGGCGAGCACCTGCGGGAAGACTTCATGGAGCCGTTGGGCCACTCGGGTAATGCGCTGGCCCGCGCGCCGAATGTGACGCCGGTACGCATCAACGACATCGTGCGCGAACGTCGCGGTATCACTGCCGACACCGCCTTGCGCCTCGCCCGCTTCTTCGGCACCGACGTGCAGAGTTGGTTATACTCTGCCCGTTCTGTTTTGATGCAATCCCGCCTCATCGATTTCGGCTGAGAATGGCGAAAAGATCGGGTAGGAGGGGGCCTCGCGGCCCCCGTCCTCCCACACCACCGGACGTACTCATCGTATCCGGCGGTTTCTTCTAACGGTTTAACAGAATATATCTCTCGGTCAGGCTCGCCAGGCTTAGAGACTTAAACCACGCCGCACTCATCCCTTCATGTACAGGAGGAGTGTCAGCGCAGCGCCACCAGCCCTTGCCACTCGATGCCCCGACCCAGGCGCGGTCTTTCGACACGCCGAGCCGTTGCAGGAAGTGGGCGATGGTCCGGGTGCGCTTGCACTGTTTAAGGCGCAGGCACCGCAGGCGGCGGCGAAGCCACTGGTCCATCGCCGTCAGGTGCGTCTTGCACGCCGCGTGGCGGAAGAACGTCAC
>JANXVV010000378.1 GCA_025351525.1 Humisphaera sp.
CACCTGGGATCAGATGATGAACTCGAAAGAAAATCTTGCTCCTGCGAAGTACGAGATGGGCCCGCTGGAAATGACCCCGATCGCGGTGCCGGGGAAGACAAAGATCGTGTAAGTATCGAATTTTTTAGCGGCTGTGCTGAAGGCACGCGTTTTCCGGGTTCAGGGAAAAACGCGTGCCTTCGGCACAGCCGCTAAAAAATTCGATACTTACACGATCTTCGTCTTCCCCGGCACCGCGATCGGGGTCATTTCCAGCGGGCCCATCTCGTACTTCGCAGGAGCAAGATTTTCTTTCGAGTTCATCATCTGATCCCAGGTGACTTTTAACCCGGTATACGCCGCCATACGGCCCATGATCGCCGCGCCGGTCGACTTGGTCATGTAGTCGCCGTTGTTGATCGGTTCATTGTTCCGGATCGACTTGAACAACGCCACATGCTCCAGATCATACATGTTTTTCGGCGAGGCTTTCCGCTTCCAGGCGTTCTCACCGGTGATGGTGTGATTCATGATGTTGGCGGAGCCTTTGTTGCCGTACATCCAGTCGCTGACATCATTGGCGGTGCCATCCCATTGACGGGCCGAAGCGAAACAGCGCACGCCATTCTTCCACTCATACGTCGTGTTGAAGTGGTCGTAGACATTCCCGTATGCCGGTTGCGTACGACACGCACGGCCACCATTGCCGAGCGCAAACGCCGGCGTCTCATCCTTCATCATCCACATCATTTTATCGATGCTGTGAATGTGCTGCTCGACGATCAGATCGCCGCTCAACCAGGTGAAATAGAGCCAGTTGCGAAGCTGCCATTCCATATCCGACCACTCCGGCTTGCGGGCATTCGACCAGAGGCCGCCGGTGAGATAATTGACGTTCAGATTGATCGTGTCGCCGAGCGCGCCATCGTGAATGCGCTTCATCGTTTCGATCTTGGCGTCGTCGTAACGATAGCAGAGGCCGGAGACGAGGCTTAGATTTTTTTCCTTGGCCTTCGCGGCGGTTTCGATCACCGACCGCAGTCCGGGGGCATCGGTGGCGACGGGCTTTTCACAGAAGACATGCTTGCCGGCATCAATCACGGCCTTCAAGTGCATGGGTCGAAAATGCGGCGGTGTGGCCAGCAGCACCACGTCGCACGTCTCGATCACTCCTTTATACGCATCCCAGCCGGTGAATTGATGCTCGGGGGAAATGTCCACCCGATCTTTATGCTGCGATTGGCGAAGGCCCAGCAGCGACGTTTCAAGTTTGTCCGGGAACATATCCCCGAGCGCGACGAGCTTGATATTCGGGTCGGCATTGAGCGCGTTATTGGCCGCCCCGGTGCCGCGACCCCCGCAACCGATCAGCCCGACTTTCAGCACATCGCTGCCGGCGGCGTGGACGAACGATGGAAACGTCGACACCGCCGCCGCCGCTCCAACCGCCAACACCCCGCGCACCATATCGCGGCGAGTGGGCTGTGACGAACGATCGATCGAATTGCTTTGCATGTTGTCCTGAGCCATCAGTGCTCTCCAAAAAAAGGGGATGTCAAACCGGTAACGCCTCGGAACCGGTGAATAGATTGTATTACCGGACATCATCTTATTTGTTGAGTGAAGGACCACGAGGTTGCGAGGAGATTCGTTGCTGCATTCCCTCCGAATTATTTAGCCGTTTCGCTTGCGAAGCGCGTCTAGCGGCGCATTCGTTACGATCGGACTCAGTCCCGATGAAATCTTGCCGATAACAACAGGATAACGACGGAGAAACGCAACATGAATCAATGGATCAAGCAGGCGGCGTGGATCGTGGCGGTCGGAATCCTCAGCGGTTCGGCACTCGCAGGCAATGTCAACGTGGACATCCACATCGGCGAATCAGCACCCCCGCCGGTGATCGTGCGCGAGGAAGTGATCGTCCGCGAACCGGCGGTGTACGAATCGTATGTCGTGGGGTATCGCCGCAATCTGTACGATTCGGATCTGCGGCTTCGGGTGGCCCGTTCTGAGGAATGGCGGGCCCACGAGGAACTGGCCGCCGCCCGCCGCAATGAGGGTGAACTGGCGGTGCTGCTGGATGAGCAGGAAGGTCGAATCGAGCCGCTTCGACATCGCGCCGGGGGGCGTGAAGAAAATCTCGGCGAACTGCACGCGCGCGTGGGCGCCACCGCGGATCTGGCGGGCAGCCTGAACAAAAAACTCGGCGCGCTCGATCATCGAGTCGCCGCCGCCAAGGAAGATTACGACGCGGCCAAAACGTTGGGCGATGAAGATGGGATGGCCGATGCCGCCGAGCGAATCAAGGCCAACGAGGCCCGCGCCGCCACCACCGCCCTTGAATTGCGCGATGTCGAATCGCGTCTGACGCATCTGCGCGACGAGGAGTCTGCCGTCGCTTCGATGGCCGCCGATCGCGCCCGCCTGCACGAGGCTGAGGCCCGTGCTTCCGATCTCCATCACAAACTCGACGCCGCGCACGATGCGGTGTACAGCACGCAACGACGGCTGACCGCCGCGCAGGATGAAGTGTATCTGGCGCTGCACGATCGGGATGAATCGCTTTGGCTGCTGCATCGCGATGAGATTCTGGTCGGGCGATTTGAGCCGGAACGATGCGGCTTTCATATCGACCTTTCGATTTGGGGCGGTCGGATGCCGCGCGATCCGGAAGTGATTCACGCCTACTGTGTCCGCGATGTCGGTTACTGGCGCGGCAACCCGGTCTATGTCGAGGAGCGCGTCGTGCAGGTGGATCGCGTCACGGAAATCACTCACATCCGCGAGATTCAGCGGGTGCGCGAGGTTGAAGTCGTCCGCCGGGTGGAGGTGGTGGAGCGGGTGGTGAAGGTGGAGGATCGACGGCACTTCGCCGAGACAACGGTGGTGGAACGCAAGCGATATGAAGCCGAGACGGTTGAACGCAAAACGGCGGTGGTCGAGCATCGCGCCCCTCGCCCGGTCTACATCGAGCGACCCACGGTGGTGAAGACCGTCAACAACACCACGATCATCAACAACAACGTGACCAACGTCACGAAGGTGAATGGAAACGCGAAGGAGGAATCGCGTTTGAAATCCGAAGTTCACGATGCAAATGCGAAAGCCGACACGGCTAAAAAGATGCAGGTTGAAGAAGCCGGGAGGCTTCATCGCGACGAGGCGAAAATTGCCGAGCAGTCCAAGCAGATTGAAGCGACCCGACGAGATGAACGTAAGACGGCGGATGAGGTGGCAAAGCTCAAGACTGAAGAGGCCGGGAGGCTTCACCGCGACGAGGTGAAAATTGCCGAACAGTCCAAGCAGGTTGAAACGCTGCATCGCGAAGAACGTGCGACCGCCGGTGAAGTGGCGAAGGTGAAAGCGGATGAAGTGAGAACGGAAAAGCAGGTTGAGAAGATCGCGGAGAAGCCGGTGGAACGACGAGCGGAACGGTCGGCAGAGAAGCCGGTGGATAGTGCGAATGTCGAACCGAAACGTCCGGTCGCGGCATCGGATCGCGATTCTGCGCCACAGTCGCGGCGACGCGGTGACACTTCGGATGCGCCACCCGCCCCGCCGCAACCGGCGGCTCGTCGCGGCGGTACTGCGCCGCCCGATCCCAGGGACAGTCGCGATCCGCGTGATCCTCGAAGTGCGCGCGATGGCCGTGGCCCACGCGATCCACAGTCGTCGACCGATGACGGCAACAGGCGGTGAGCGATTGCACTCGACCACGTCGAACCGCCGTCTTTTTTTAGCGGCTGTGCCGAAGGCACGCGTTTTTTCCGATCCGCAGAAAAACGCGTGCCTTCG
>JANXVV010000397.1 GCA_025351525.1 Humisphaera sp.
GTGTTTCCTCGTGCTCTTCGTGCTTTCGTGGTGAATGACTCGGGCTAAGGAACGGGTCGCAAATAACTTCCCGGTTTTCAACGGTGCGGGGTGCCACAGGTCGCGGTACTCCGAGACCTGTGCCGGCTTGGCCGAAAGACACAGGTCTCGGAGTACCGCGACCTGTGGCACCCCGCACCGTTGAAAACCGGGAAGTTATTTGCGACCCGTTCCTTAGCCCGAGTCATTCACCACGAAAGCACGAAGAGCACGAGGAAACACTTTGAGAAAAGGCGATTAAAGCGAATCCAACGGTGGTTCAAGCTAGCCACCCGTGATGATCCGCCAGGCTTGCTTCAGCACCTTCGGCAGACCGTAGATGTCCATCCCGGTGATGAGCACGGCACTGGTCCAGCCGGCAATCAGCAGAAACCAGCCGCTCTTCCACTTTCCCATCCGCTTGCGGGAGCTGGTGAAATGGAGCAGCGGGAACATCGCCAGGGGCAACTGTAGGGCCAGCACCACCTGACTCAAGGTCAGCAGGTCGTTCACGCTGCTGTCGCCGCGGATGCCGATGATCAGGATCGCCGGTGTGATGGCCAGCCCGCGCGTGATAAGCCGTCGAATCCACGGCAGCATCCTCCAGTGCATGAAGCCTTCCATCACAACCTGACCGGCCAGCGTGCCGGTGATGGTGCTGGCCTGACCGCTGGCGAGCAACGCGATGGCGAACAGCGGACTGGCCGCCGCGACACCCAGCAGCGGCGCGAGGGTCAGATAGGCCATCCGAATCCAATCCGTCTCATCGTTGAATTGAACCGTTTGCCCGCCCGCAACCGTGACACTTTGCTTCCCGTAAAACACCATGGCCGCCAGGACCAGGATGGCGGCGTTCACGAAAAACGCGATGGTCAGGGCGACGGTCGAATCGATGGTGTTAAATCGAATCGCCGTGCGAATGGCTTCTTCGTTTTTTTGTAGTTTTCGACTTTGCACCAGTGCCGAATGCAGATAAAGATTGTGCGGCATCACGGTGGCGCCGATAATTCCAATCGCCACGAAAAGCATCCCTTCCTTCCGGAATCCCGGCGTCAAAAGAGCGTGTCCCATTTCCAGAAAGCCGGGTTTGGTCGCTGGAAGAATGAAAATTTCAAGAAAATAGCACCCTGCGATGGTGGCAACCAGCACAAGGACGACCGACTCGATCTTTCGCATGCCGTATCGTTGCAGGGCAAGCAGGAGGAACACATCCGCAGCCGTGATGAGCACCGCCCAGAAAATCGGGATGTGGAACAAGAGGTTGATGGCGACGGCGCTTCCCAGCACTTCCGCCAGATCGCACGCGCCTATCGCCAGCTCGCACAGCAGCCAGTTCGGCCACCGCATCCACGCGGGATACCAGTCGCGGCAGCATTGGGCCAGGTCCTTCCCCGTCACCACGCCCAACCGCGCGGAAAGGACTTGTAGAAAAATCGCCATGATGCTGGCGACCGCCACCACCCAGAGCAGGTCGTACTTGAACGAAGCGCCGGCGGCCAAGTCGGTGCCCCAGTTGCCCGGGTCCATATAACCCACGCTAATCAGCAGCGCCGGCCCGGCGTAGGCTCGCCATTGCTTCCAAAAGCCGGCTTCGTGATTGGGTACGTCAACAGTGTTGTGAATGCCTTCCAGCGACATATGGTTCGCATCGGTCGCGATGGGGCGGGTGACATGGTTCACATCGGCCAAGCCCGAAGTAACATCAAGTGATGTGTTTTGAGATACCTCGTTTTTTTTCATGGACGATTCCGACTCAAGACGCCGTCAATTCACGGTCGCGGGTTCAACCGTCCTGCCGGTATCGAAGTAGGTAGGATAAAAATTTTCACCAGCCATTCCCGCTATTTTGAGCATTCAAAATAATATGTCAAGTGTATTCAAATTTGTCAAGTGGATAATGTCAAGGTAGAGTTCGCAGGCAGGGCCATCGCATTTGAAATTTCCGGTCCCCTCCACCCGGTAATCCGGGGGGAGAATTAGGGTGAGGGGTCTTGCATTTTTCTTCTGCCGCGTCGAGAAATGAAACGTCTGCTCGCCACGAAGAAAGACCCCTCACCCTAACCCTCCCCCCATGAGTACATGTGGGGAGGGGACCGGAAAGCAAAATGCGATGGCGCTGAGTTTGTACGATAGCCTTTTACCCCGACCGGAGATGAAATGGCGAGCATCACCGTTGAGAACTACCTCAAGCGCCTTTATCTCGAGCAACAAAACGCGCCCGGTGAACTGGTTTCCATGGGTCGGTTGGCCACTGCGATGGGAGTGGTGCCCGGCACGGTGACGACGATGGTCAAGGCACTGGCGGATTCTGGGCTGGTGGCTTACGAGCCGCGAGGGGGCGTCAAGCTCACGCGCGGAGGCGAGCAACTGGCGCTGCACGTCCTTCGCCGCCATCGACTCGTCGAATTATTCCTGGTCAAAGTGCTCGGGTTGGACTGGTCCGAAGTTCACACCGAGGCGGATGACCTCGAGCACGCGATCTCGGATAAGGTACTGGAAAAAATCGATGAATATCTGGGCCGTCCCAGCGTCGATCCGCACGGCGACCCGATCCCCACCGCCAAGGGGAAACTCACCGAGGCGCACCTTGAGAGCCTGGCCGATTGCGAACTCGGTCGCGGCGTTCGCATCGCGCGCGTGCTCGACCAGGAGCCGGCGTTTCTACAATTCGTCGATCGCTGCGGTCTGATTCCAGGCGTCAATGTCAAAGTCGACGCGCGCGATGTACAATCGGATGCGGTCACCATTCGCCTTCACGGTCGACCCGCGGTGACCCTCGGAACCGGCGCGGCTGCTAAAATTCTGGTCGAGCAGACGTAGGTTTCTTTTTTTTGAGAAACCTTGCCCGGCGATGACGATAATTCGATACCCGAACGCAATGCGGAATGCTTGCGAGGAACGAAATTCAATGATCCGATTCTACTTAATTCTCATCGTTTGTGTGGCAAGCCTTTCCACCCTCTGCCGCGCCGCCGATCTCCGCGTCGCCATGGTCCTTCCCGGTTCGGACAATGACAAAGGGTGGAACCAGATGGCTCGCGAAGGACTCGACCGGATCAAGAAGGAGCTCAAGGCCGAGACGCAGATCGTCACCAACGTGAAATCCGCCGACTTTTACACGCGCATCAGCAATTTCGCCGAGGATGGTTTTGAAGTGGTGATCTGTCATGGCGGGGAGTTTGAAAAAGTCGTGAAGGAAGCCGCGAAGAATTATCCCAAAACGCACTTCATCGTGGGGGGATGTCCGAACGAAATCCCCGGCGCGATCTGCGTTGATTTTATGACGCGCGATGCCTCGCAACTGGTCGGTCTGGTTGCCGCCGGCGTCAGCAGAACGAAAACCGTGGCTTTTGTCGGGGCCGATCCGGTGGCTCCGCTCCAGGCGTGCTATGACGGCATGAAAGAGGGTCTGAAGTCCACCGATCCCGCCGTGAGCATTCTTCCGGCTCTGTGGACCAATAGTTGGGATTCCCCGACGATCGCCCGCGAGAAAACGCAAGCCGCCATCGCCGGCAATGCGGACGTGATCTATCAGAACGTCGACGCGGCGGCGATCGGTGTGTTCCAGGCGGTGCAGGATGCCAACAAGAGTGGAAAATCCATCGCCGCCTTCGGGTGCAACAGCAATCAAAACGGTCTCGCGCCCGATGTCATTCTCGGCAGCGTCGTGCTGAATGTTCCGCAGGCCTACCTCGATCTGGCTCGCGAGGCCGCCTCGGGTAAGCAAAAAAACGGCGCGGTGAAACTGGGGCTTGTGGGAGGCTACGTCGATCTGGTGCTCAATGAAAAGCATCCGATGGTGACTCCGTCGCTCGTCGAAAAAGTAGCGGCGTTGCGAGCGGTTCTCGTCAAGCCGATAAAATGATCGCGGGGCGTATCCATGATCCGCGTCGACCGACGGTTACCCATCGGCCTACTACTTCTCACGGGCCTGTGCCTGTGGTACGCGTTTGGCCGCGCGGGGTGGTGGTATCCCACGCAAATCATCGTACTGATCTTGCAGGCCGGATTTGCACTGAATCTTGCAGGCCCAGGATCTGGGCCGCACTGAAAATCTAAAGCTCATACGGTACTACGCTGAACTCTAAACCGATCTGAAGGCCTAACTGTTCGATCGATCGGATCGCACGCTGACCCTTCTCGGACCGGTTGCAAAGCTCACCGACATGGGCGATGTCATTCCGGAAGCGGTCGAGGTAAAACAGAATTGAAACGACATAACCTGTGCCGTGAGGTTCAAAAGAAGCGTGTCGCATCAACCGGGAGCAACCGTGAAGTTTTTGCCGCTATTGTCGTTCATCTTTGCATTGATGCTCTCGCCGGTTTCCCGCGCGGTGGATGGCGCATCCCCCACGCGTCAGCCGAACATCCTCTGGCTGGTCAGCGAAGACAACGACCCTCTGCTCGGCTGCTATGGCGACAAGTTTGCGCGCACGCCCAACCTCGATAAACTCGCCGGTGAGGGGGTGCTTTACCTCAACGCTTTCGCCAACGCACCGGTCTGCGCCCCCTCGCGCTCGACACTGATCACGGGCATGTATGCATCCACCCTTGGCACGCTCCACATGCGCAGCCGTTACCCGGTGCCGGCGGAATTTCGATTCTACTCGTCGTACTTGAAGGACGCCGGGTATTTCTGCATGAACCCCGCCAAGACTGACTACAACATCGCGGGTGATGACAAGCAATCCTGGGACAAGGGCAAGTCGTGGAACGATGCACCCTCCGGCAAACCCTGGATGCTCGTGATCAACTCGATGACGACGCACGAGAGTTGCCTGCATGGTTCGGTCGTTCACGAGGAGTATCTGAAAGAACCCTTTACGCTCCCGCCCTACCACCCGGATACGCCGGAGATTCGCAGCAACTGGGTCGAGTACTACCACAAGATGACGAAGATGGACGCCGAGTTCGGCGCGATCCTCGACAAGCTTCGGAAGGATGGGTTGGCGGATGACACGGTGGTCTTCTACTACTCCGACCACGGCGGAATCCTGCCGCGCAGCAAGCGGTTCGTTTACGATTCGGGATTGCATGTGCCGTTGATCGTGCGGTTTGGAAAAAACGTGCAGCACCTCGCCTCTGCCGCACCGGGTGCAAAGCTCGATCGTTTGGTAAGCTTCGTCGACCTGGCCCCTTCTCTTTTGAGCATGGCCGGGGCGAAGATTCCGCCACACTATCAAGGCCATGCATTTCTAGGCCCGGCGGCTACCGAGCCTCGACAAACCGTGTTCGGCTTTCGCGGTCGGATGGACGAGCGGTACGATCTTTCCTACACCGTCCGCGAAAAACAATACCGCCTCATCCACAACTACATGCCCCACCGCATCTACGGCCAGCATCTCGACTACCTCTGGAAGATGCCCGCGACCGTCTCCTGGCAACTAGCCTATCTCGCCGGAAAGTGCGACGTGACGCAGAGCGCCTTTTGGCGCGAGAAGCCTACCGAGGAACTGTATGATGAGACTGCCGATCCCTATGAGGTTCACAATCTCATCGACAATCCACAACAGGCCGCAACGCGCGATCGACTTCGAGCCGCGCTGCACGATCAGATGCTGACGAACCGCGACGCCGGGCTGCTGCCGGAATCCGACATGCTCGCGCGAGCCAACGGTAAGGCGATCTTCACGATGACGCATGATGATTCGCGGTACCCGTTCGAGCGTATCCTCGCCGCTGCCGATGTCGCGAGTTCCCGCGATGATGCTGCGCTGCCGAAGCTGATCGAATGGACCAAGGATGCGGACGCCGACGTGCGCTACTGGGCGGCGGTGGGTTGCTGCGTGCGGGGCTCCCATGCGAAATCGGCGGTGGCCGCACTTGAACCGCTGATGAAAGATTCATCGGCCCCGGTTCGAATCGCCGCCGAAGAAGCTCTGGTGCGTTTCGGTCGTTCGGATGCGCTGATGGACCTAGTCAATGAAATGGATAATCCGACTGGTGACCCGCTGTTGGCTATCAACACGCTCGAAGCCCTCGGTGACCTTGCCAAGCCCGCCGCCGATCTCATCGCCGCGAAAGTGAAGAAGGGTCTGCCGGGTGAAGGTCGCGCGAATGGTGAAACGGGCGACCGCTACTCCGACCGCGCGGCGGCTTCTTTGATGACGATGCTGGGGAAGTGAACGGTCTTGATCCAAGTGCACCACATCTATTAGATGTTCCCCTCTTCGATTGTGCCGCATTGCGAGATTCCACTATGGCCCGCGAAGGTGTTCGTCAAAGAGATATCGCAGGGCCATGATTTATCCCGCTTTGGAAGCGGCGGCGTTCATCTTTTGCACCCGTTGTCGTAGCTCGGCAATAGAAGGAACTGCAACCCCCGCTACCATCTGTCGCTCGATTTCCTGATCGTAGGCGGCAACATACGCATCGCCCCCGCGTTGATTCTCAAGATAAAAAGCAAGCACCCTGTCAACCGCCTCTGGCAACAAAGACGGAAAATGCGCGGCAATCATTTCGGGCGACGATCCTTATGTATACATCCGCACGACATGATGCAGACCGATTCGGTGTCCCGCTAGATGAATAAACCCGCCATCGTCCGTTTCTAGCAAATCTGGAAGCGTCATTGACATGTTGTTTCCCTCGCCAAGTCTTGACCGCTGGATTATAGGCAGAAACGCGTGCCTTCGGCAAAGACGCTAAAAAAGATCGACGAGAATACTTTACGCCGATTTCTTTAACTGCTCCCGATAAAACTCGATCATCTTCGCCAACCCATCCCGCCGACTGACCGTCGGTGTCCAACCGAGAATTTGCTTCGCCCTCGTGATATCCGGGCAGCGCACGCGCGGATCATCCGGGGGCATCGGCATGAAGATGATGTTGCTGGTCGTGCCGGGGATCAGCGACAGGATTTCCTTCGCAATCGAATGGATCGTCAGCTCGTCCGGGTTGCCGAGGTTGATCGGCTCGTGGAAGTCGGATTCCATCGTCAGGTTGATGCCGCGGACGAGGTCGGAGACGTAGCAGAGGCTGCGGGTTTGCTTTCCCTCGCCGAAGACGGTGAGGGGTTCGTTGTTGAGCGCCTGGCGAATGAAGTTGATGACGACCCGGCCATCATACGGGTCCATGCGCGGGCCGTAGGTGTTGAAGATTCGAATGAGCCGCGTGTTGACGCCGCGCTCGCGATGGTAGGCCATCGTGCAGGCTTCGCTGAAGCGTTTTGCCTCATCGTACATGCTGCGGAGCCCGATGGAATTGACATTGCCCCAGTACGATTCGGGCTGCGGATTGACGGCCGGGTCACCGTAGCATTCGCTCGTACTGGCCATCAGGAAGCGGGCACCTTTTTTCTCGGCCATCTCCAGCAGGTTCCAGGTGCCCTGGCTGTTGACCTTCAACGTGGCGACTTGGTGCTTGACGTAACCGACCGGGCTGGCGGGCGACGCCATGTGGTAGATGCGGTTGACCGGGCCGTCGAAGGCCAGCGGTTCGATGACATCGTGCTTGATGAATGTATAGCGCGAATTGCCGCGCAGGTGGGCGATGTTGTCCGGCTTGCCGGTGATGAAGTTGTCGACGCCGACCACCTCATGCCCCTGGGCCAACAATAGATCGGTCAGGTGCGATCCCAGGAAACCGCTGCCGCCGGAAATCAAAATACGCATAGGTTGGGTTATCTTTAAGGTGTTCACTTCTTTAGTATCGCCCTGTTCATCGGGCGACTGAAGGGCATCGATTATTGAGTGGCACACAAGGCACCCAGCGCGTTGCCTGGGGCCGTTGCATTTGGCTTTCCGGTCCCCTCCCCCCATGTACTCATGGGGGGAGGGTTAGGGTGAGGGGTCTTTTCTTCGAGTCGAGAACACGTTCGACTTCTCGACTCGACGGAAGAAAAATGCAAAACCCTCCACCCTAACCCTCCCCCCAGATTACCGGGGGGAGGGGACCGGAAATTTTAAATGCGATGGCCCCGGTGCGTCGGCTTCCGATTCCGGCTTGAGATTTCAGCCGCTCGCGGCTTAACCCTAATTCGAGAATCGAAACCGTATGATCGTCAAGATCGCCTTAATCCCGTCTTTCCAGGTGATCTTCTTCCCCTCTTCATAGCTGCGTCCATAGTACGCCACACCCACCTCATAAATCCGCAATCGAGGCCGCATCTTGGCCACCTTCGCGGTGATCTCAGGCTCGAAACCGAACCGGTTGCACTTGATGCTGATCTGATCCAACACCGATTTGCGAAACACCTTGTAACAGACTTCCATATCCGTCAGATTAAGGTTCGTGAACATGTTGCTCAGCGTCGTCAGAAATTTATTGCCCAAGGTGTGATAATAGTACAACACACGGTGCGGTTCCCCAATGAAACGCGATCCGAAAACGACATCGGCTTTGTCATCCACGATCGGCTGGAGCAGTTTGCGGTAATCCTGCGGATCATATTCGAGATCGGCATCCTGAATCAGAACCACGTCGCCGGTGGCGTGTTTGAAACCATCCCGAAGCGCCGCGCCCTTCCCTTCGTTCACCGGCTTGTGAAAGATCTTGAAATCGACGCCCGGAAAAAGCGCCGGCAGTTCGTCGAGCTTGGCGGCGGTGGCGTCTTTCGAGCAGTCGTTGACGCAGATGATCTCCCGACGCAGACC
>JANXVV010000450.1 GCA_025351525.1 Humisphaera sp.
ATGCCGAAGGAGCCGTTCCCGCGCCGCCTGACGTGTGGTTAACGCTGACATCGCTTCCTCCTTGAAGCAAAAACGCCCCAGTTTCATCGACCACAACCTATTGTACCATGTCTGCTTTGCAGAAGGTGTCACGCACCCCAAACGCGCCGAATGAAGAGTGGCTGTTTGACACAATGCATCACCTTCCTTACGCTTCTCGCGACTCAACACACTCTTTTTGACCGCCGAGATCCCAGCTATGCCGATTCCCACCGTCGTCTCCCGTGCCAAGGCCTACCTGAAGGCGCGACAGAAGAGCGTTCGCGACGCGATGAAGGAATTGAGCCTCGACGCGATCATGCTCACCCATCCACCGGATCTGGCTTACCTGAGCAATTTCACCGGCGAGGATTCGATCGGCCTCATCACCGCGAAGGATTTCTTCCTCATCACCGACTTTCGCTACAAAGAGCAGGCCCACATCGAAGCGGGCTGGTTGAATGTCACCGTCCGCGACGGAAAAATGGGCGACGCGGTCGCCAAAATCGTGGCTGATGCAAAATTACGGCGAATCGGTTTCGAGGCGAATTTCACCACCGTCGGTCAAGTGGATGCCGTGCAGACCGCACTTAAAACACAGGCCAAAGAAAAGGCGCACAAGGAAGATAAGACGGTGGAGTTGGTGCCGCTCGATAACGTGATGGTGAAAATCCGCCGTGTGAAGGATGACAATGAAATCGATCTGATCCGCAAGTCGATCGCCATCGCCGAGGAGGCTTATGAGGCGATTCGCGGGGAGATCGAAGTCGGGCAGACGGAGAATCATCTGGCGGGTCAATTGGTGTTCGAGCTTCGCTCGCGCGGGGCTTCCAACAGCAGTTTTCCGGTGATCGTCGCCGCAGGTGCAAATAGTTCCCTGTGTCACTATCAACCGGGCGAAACCCTGGTGCAGAAAGATCAACCGCTGCTGATCGACTGGGGTGCGTTGTACAAAGGCTATTGCAGCGATTTGACCCGGACCCTGATGATCGGACGGGTCAGCGACCGGATGAAAACGATCTACAAAATCGTTCTGGAAGCGCAGATGACGGCCATCAATTTCCTGCGCCCCGGCGTGACCACCCACCAGGCCGACCGCATCGCCCGCGACGTCATCGATCGGGCCGGGTTCAAAGAATTTTTCGGCCATGGGCTGGGCCACGGCATCGGGCGGGACATTCACGAGCTCCCGTCGATGAACAAAAATATGCAGGACGAAGAGCTGCGCCCCGGCATGATCGTGACCGTCGAACCCGGCATTTATCTGCCCGGTGAAGGCGGCGTCCGGATCGAAGACGATGTGTTGATTACCCATTCCGGATGCGAACTGCTTTCCGGGTTGGACAAGTCCTTTGAAGGATGTCATCTCGAGTAAAACGAATGAGCGAAAAGAAAACCGCGAAAAAACCGACGAAGAGCACTCCTTCCGCCGTCTCGCATGGCCCGATGGATGTCGATCTGCTCAAGCAACTTGTGCAGTTGATGTCCGCAAACGACCTGAACACCGTCGATCTGCGGGATGGGCAGAAGCGCATCGTGCTGAAGCGCGGTGCCGTCGTGGCGGCGGGCCCGTCACACATGCCTTACGCGCCATCGGCCCAGTTTCAAGCCGCCCCGTATTCATCGGCTTCGGGTGCAAACTTGGCTGCGAATCCGCCGCTGGATGAGGACGCCGGTCTGGTCGCCATCAAAAGCCCGATGGTCGGCACGTTCTATACAAAGGCCACTCCCGATTCCAAGCCTTTCGTTTCGCTCGGTTCCTCCGTCGACGATGAGACGGATGTATGCGTCATCGAGGCGATGAAGGTCTTCAACAACATCAAAGCCGAAACGCGCGGCACGATCGCAAAAATCCTGGTGACCGACGGGCAGACGGTGGAATTCGGAACGGTGCTCTTCCTGGTGAAACCATGAAAAGCCCCCTGGGTTCGTGCTTTTCTTTTAGCGGCTGTGCCGAAGGCACGCAGTTTTTTTTCGGTACCAAAAACGCGTGCCTTCGGCTCAGCCGCTAAAAAATGCACCTGCGCTCAGGGCGACACTTTCTGAGAACCGTTTATCATTTTGTAAATAGGCTGGTCCCGCCCGCGTCCATGCGGCACGGCACACTTTTGGACGATTCATGTTCTCGAAGATTCTGATTGCCAATCGCGGCGAGATCGCCCTCCGCATCATCCGCGCGTGCCGCGAAATGGGGATTCAAACCGCCGTCGTCTATTCCACCGCCGACAAGGATGCCGCGTATCTCAAGCTCGCCGATCAGGCGATCTGCATTGGTGAGGGTCCGCCCGCCGAGAGCTACCTGAACATTCCCCGCATTATTTCCGCCGCCGAGATCGCCGATGTGCAGGCGATTCATCCCGGCTACGGTTTCCTGGCCGAGAACTCCCACTTCGCCGAGATTTGCCGCAGTTGCAAAATTGAATTCATCGGCCCACCGGTAAAGGCGATGGCCGCCGTCGGTGACAAAGTCGAATGCAAGCGCCTCGCTCGCAAGGCGAAGGTTCCCACCGTGCCCGGCAGCGAGGGTGCGGTGGAGGATGAAAAAACCGCGCTGAAAATCGCCGGTGAGATCGGATATCCGATCATCATCAAGGCGGCGGCTGGCGGTGGTGGGCGCGGAATGCGGGTGGCGCACAACGATGTTTCGCTGCGCGCCGGTTTCAAAGCCGCGCAGGCCGAGGCGGAAAACGCGTTCAAAAACTCGACCGTCTACATCGAAAAATACGTCGAGTTTGGCCGCCATGTCGAGGTGCAGATTCTGGCCGACAATCACGGCAATGCGATCCACCTCTGGGAGCGCGACTGCACCATGCAGCGCCGCCATCAAAAGTTGGTCGAGGAATCCCCGAGCCCGGTGTTGAAGCAGTCGGTTCGCGAGGATCTGTGCGCGTCCGCCGTGCGGCTCGTCAAGGCCGCCGGCTACGCCAACGCCGGCACCGTCGAATTCCTCGTCGATCGGCAGCAGAATTATTACATCCTCGAAGTGAACGCCCGCATCCAGGTCGAGCATCCCGTCACCGAACAAGTGACCGGCATCGATCTGATCAAAGAGCAAATCCGCATCGCCGCCGGTTTTCCGCTGTCGATTCGGCAAAAGGATGT
>JANXVV010000473.1 GCA_025351525.1 Humisphaera sp.
GCCGAATGCGAGCGGCGGGAAGAAGCGGGAGGAGTTGCGGGAGATGAAGGGATGAACACTCGCCATGGCATCCTGCCTGGGTTGCATTGCCTGCAAACGTCCGACATCCATGTCGGAGAATTTTCATGTCGCGATGGAACGGTTTTAGGAAGAAGGCGTAAATAGCTTCAAGGGTTAGAGCAGCGTTGGGTGCCACAGGTCGCGGTACTCCGAGACCTGTGTCTTTCGGACACCAGGCACAGGTCTCGGAGTACCGCGACCTGTGGCACCACACGCTGCTCTAATCCTTGAAGTTATTTACGCCTTCTTCCTAAAACCATTCCTTGGCGATATGAAAAATCTCCGACATGGATGTCGGATTCGGTAGCAGGCAATGCAACCCAGGCAGGATGCCATGGCGAGTGTTCATCCCTTCATCTCCCGCAACTCCTCCCGCTTCTTCCCGCCGCTCGCATTCGGCTTGATGCTGGCGGTGTTGCTCATCGGTTGTTCCACCGCTCTCAATCGAAACACCACCGTCACCAGTCCGCCTCTCATGCGCGTTCGGCTGCTGCTCGCACAGGAGCAACTGACGATTGTCGCCAGTCAACCGCCGATCTATCGCACCGAATCCGATCCCACCCCGCGCGCGCTGGTTTTGCCCGGCAATGTGCCGATGATCGTGACGCTCACGCCCGCCGGTTGGCGGATCGGATCGACCATCCTCGGGACAGGTACGCTGACGATCCAACCGGCGGTCGAGGGCTCCGTCAAAGTAGCGCCAGTCATCGCCGGAACCGTTTCACCGCTCCGACCCTATCGCGGAAGCTTTCGGCTGGTTCCCATATCGCCCACCAAATTTGATCTGGTGAACGATGTCGACCTCGAAGGTTATCTTGCCGGTGTGCTGCCCCGCGAACTTATCCGAACCTGGCATGAGGAAACCTACAAAGCCCAGGCGATCATCGCCCGAACCTATGCCCTGAATGAAAAGGCGACGGTGGGTTCCGGGCGGTATTGGGATGTCTACACCGACGAGCGCAGCCAGGTCTATGGCGGGATGACCGATGAGTCGGATAAGAGCCGATTGGCCGTCAATCAGACCCAGGGCGTGGTGGTGGCCTACGGCGCGGAAGGGCAAGAGCGTATCTTCAAAGCCTACTTCAGCGCCTGTTGCGGCGGCGTGACGCAATCGGCGCAGGCGGCCTTCGGCGGGTCCTTTTTCGAGCCGTTGCAGGAGCAGAACAATCAGGCGATCTGCAATGCGTCCCCGCGATTTAACTGGGGACCGGTGGTGATCGGCAAGGAAGAACTGGTTCGCCGGATTCGCGCCTGGGGGACTGCCAAAAAGCGTCCTGAAAAGGACATGGGGGCGATCAAGGAAGTGGTGCTGCAAAACGTGAACGTCTGGGGCCGACCGCTGCGGTTTGCGATCACGGATGCGAAAGGGCTGCGATTCAGCTTGCAAGCCGAGGAATTTCGGACGGCGTGCAATTTCGATGCGAACAACGTTTCCATCACCCACGGAAAACCTGCCTCGACCCTCTACAGCAGCTTTGTCAAAGTGATCACCGATTCCGAATCGATCCGCTTCGTGGAAGGACACGGATGGGGCCACGGCGTCGGCATGTGCCAGTGGTGTTCGCAGCGCCGAGCCGAGGAGGGAATGCGGCACGAGGATATTGTGCTGGCGGCCTATCCGGGCGCGAAGCTGATTCGGGCGTACTAACCATCCGCCCTCCTGCCGTGTCTATGCAGTAGTGCAGAAAAAATTGGCTGTATCCGGAATAAAACGGGAACCCGAATGGTTTTTTAAAGTGATGAGACAATGCTTAACCATAACGAGAAGCTGAGCGGCGAGTATAAATCGCCTGACTGAGTTGGAGGATTTTGCAGGTCGTTTCAGCTTCTCACAAGACAACGCTGGGGCCGCGCGGCATGAGTCCGCGTCGATGACTCCTTCCCCCTCCCTGAGCCCCGGACGATCGTCCCCTCGTCCGGGGCCTTTTTATGCGCCGATGGATTTGGACGCGACTGCCACCATAGCGAATCGCCGTCGGACACGACGATCGCGATCACACCGATAGCGCGTTGGAAATAATCCGCCGGAAATGATTCCTCCCTTCATCAGGCCTTCACATGGATCGAATATGAACCTTTGAATGAAAATCCGCCTCCCCCGATTCAATCATGCAGGTTTCTCCCTGATCGAACTGCTTGTGGTCATCGGCCTTATCGGCGTGCTGATGGCGTTTTTGCTACCGGCGCTGGAGAAAGCGCGCGAGAGCGCGTTGAAGATCAAGTGCGCCTCGAATATCCGGCAGGTCGGAATTTCATTGGTGCTGTACGCGAATGAGAGTCATGGGAACTATCCCCGCACCACCTACGTCCCGGACGCTCCGTTGACCGAGGGGACCAACCCGGCGGCGGTAGATCCGTTTAAGGCGGGCGGCGTCATGCCCAACGATGTGACGGCGGCGCTGTTCCTTCTGATCCGGACGCAGGATGTTCTGCCGCAGATTTTCATCAGCCCTTATAACGATGTGAATGTGTTTGGAGTGGATCAGGCGACAAACATCCGCAGTCGGTCCAACTTCACCGATTACACCAAGAACCTCGGTTACAGCTACGCGAATCCTTACCCGGATAAGGCGGCGGTGGCGGCGGGGTATGCGTTAAACGGCCAGATCAGCCCCCGATTCGTGCTTGCAGCTGATCTGAATCCCGGACTGCTCGATGACAATACAAAAAATCACGAAGATGACGGACAGAACGTTCTCTACGCCGATGGGCATGTGGAATGGCAGCGCGATGCGCTCTGCGGGATGAACAAGGACAACATTTACCGCACCCGGGGCGGAGCGGTTTCGGGGTCGCCGGGAGATGCGATGGATACGATTTTGTTGCCAGTGCAAAAGTGACCGAAATCCCGCAGGGTCTTGCGGGGTCCGCACGACATCTCCGGCTCAGCGGACGCCGGGTCGAAAAAGTTCAGTTTGAAGTTTTCGGGTTACTCACTTGGCATTCCGACTCCAAAATCCTTAGGGCAGTTTGCACTCCGGTGTAGCGATTTTCTTGAATAATAGCCGCGGGTGGCTGTGTCGAAATAGACCACTACCCGAAAATCATGTTTTGCTTTTAACATTCTTCCCCGCTTTGCCGGTGACTTTCGGCGCAAACTCCGATTGCGCCGATTCGAGAAGTTCCCTGGCCTGCGCGCGGGTGGTCTCCGTCACGCGCGGACCACCGACCATTTCGGAAAGTTCCTGCAGCCGTTCATCCCCCTGCATGACGCGGACGGTCGTTTCGGTCTGATTCCCATTCACGCTTTTGCGAACGGTGAGGTGTCGATCGGCATAGCTGGCGATCTGCGGCAGGTGGGTGATGCACAGCACCTGATGATGCACCGCCAGGCTGCGAAGCTTGTTGCCGATGATCGAACCCAGTCGGCCACCGACATTCGCGTCGATCTCATCGAACACCAGCACGCTGATCCGATCGTTCTGCGCGAGAATGCCCTTGAGCGCAAGCATGATGCGGCTCAGTTCCCCACCGCTGGCGATCTTGCGGAGCGGTTGCGGCAGTTGGCCGGGATTGGTCTGGGCGATGAATTCGATCGCATCGAAACCACTCGGACCGGGCTGAGATTCCGCTTTCACCGGCGAAGCGAATTCGATCGTGAACTTCGCCTTTTCCATTCCCAATTCAGTCAGTTGTTTTTCGATGAGCGGGGCCAGCTTCTTCGCGGCGGCTTGACGCTTCTCGCTCAACTGCTCGCCGAGTGTTTTCACCTCGCGCGAAAGCGGGGCGATCTCTTTTTGCAGCGATGAAAGATCGACCGTCGCCCGTTCCAGTTCCGCGATCTTCTGACCAAGCTCTTGCCGTTGCGCCAGCGCATCTTCCATCGTGCGGCCATATTTGCTCAGCACGCGGTTGAGCGTGTTGAGCCGATCTTCCACCTCGACCAGTTCACCCGGATCGATGTCGAGCTTGTCGAGGTAACGCGATAGATCGAGGGCGGATTCCTCGAGCGAAATGGTCGCATCGCGCACGTTGCCGGCGATGTCCCTCAGGCCGATGTCCAGCGTTGCGAGATCGGCGAGGATGCCCGACATCATTTTCAGGCGTTCGAGAATGGAGCCATCGGCTTCGTACAGCGCGCCGTAGACCGTACCGGTTTCTTTTTTCAGCTTTTCAAGATTTTTCAGGACGGAAGACCGGGCTTCCAGTTCATCGTACTCCGCCGGGTCGAGCTGCGCGTTGTCGATCTCCTCGGCTTGAAATCGATAGAGTTCCAACTGCTGATCGCGCAGATTGCGGTTGGCATCCAGCTCGGCCAGCGTTCGCCTGGCGGATTGAAGCCGTTCGTAAACCGCGTGATACTTTTGGCGCAATGGCCAGAGATCGGCGAACTGATCGAGCACATCGATTTGATTCGAGGGCTTGAGCAGATACTGATGATCGTGCTGCCCGTGAACATCCACCAGCGTCTCGGCCAACTGCTTGAGCATGCCGAGCGTGATCGGGTTGCCGTTGATGCTGATGGAAGATCGCCCGCTGGCATAGAGTCGGCGGGTGAGAAGCAGTTCACCCCCGTCCGCCGTCACCTGCACATCGGTGATCTTCTCCACCTCGGCGAGCAGTGTTGCATTGTGAATCTCGAAAACACCACTAATGCGCGCCTCGTCGACTCCGGGGCGCAGCATCTCGGTGGCGCTGCGCAGCCCGAGCAGCACCTGTAAGGCGCCGATGACCAGACTCTTGCCCGCACCGGTTGAACCGGTAAAGCAGTTGAGTCCCGGATCGAGTTCGATACGCACATCGGCGATCACCGCGAGATTGGAAATGTGAAGTTCGCGAAGCATGTGGATTGATTCGATTGCAAATGCTTTGGATGAGGTGGCATGGGCGTCTCGCCCATGAATTTTTTTGGCCGAAAAAACATGGGCGAGACGCCCATCCCATCTGTTTTTCAGCTTACCTTACTTCCCGCAGTGACGGAATCGGAAGGCGCCACAAAAATGACCCTTCCCCCCGCATCCGTCGCGGCCAGCAGCATTCCCTGGCTCACTTCGCCGCGCATGGTCCGGGCAGCGAGATTGGCCACAACGATGATTTGCTTGCCGACCAGTTGCTCCGGTTGATAGTGTTGTCGAAGACCCGCGCAGATCTGCCGCTGCTCGGTGCCGAGGTCGACTTGCAGCACCAGCAGTTTGTCGGCATTCGGATGGGCTTTGCATTCGAGTACCGTGGCGATGCGCAACTCGATCTTGGCAAAATCGTCAAACTGAATGGAAGTCGTGTTGGTGGACGGCGTATTTGTCGGAGCGGCGGGGGGATTGTCCATGACGTTATGTCCTAGTTATTGGAGTAAAATGTCCGCGATCCTGCATGAGCATTATGGGTACAGACAATACTTTATGCGTTTCCACGCGACTCGCCAAGCGATTGAGATATGGTTTCACGCCGATCTCATCCATGTGGCACCGCAGTTGCGATCTACCCGCTCATCCCTGCGAAATAGTTCGTAGGCGTTTAGAGGAGTACGCAATGCGAAAGCAATTGATTTCCGCGGTTTTGGGACTTTCCCTGGTCGGTGTCCCGATGTTGACTGGGTGTGATTCAAAGGTGTCGGAGGAGAAGTCAGTCAAGACCGATCCAAACACCGGCAAGACCAGCGTCGATGAAAAAAAGGTTGAGAAGACGGCGGACGGCGGGACCAAGACGACTGAAGAACACAAAGTCGCAAATCCGTGAGCGACCTATGCTGACAATCAAAGTTTGATGTAGATCGGACGGCGATGAATTTCATCGCCGTCCCAATTTGTATGGGGTGTCAAGGATCGTTGCCTTTCCGATCCCCTCCCTGCTTGTACTCAAGGAGGGAGGGGACCGGAAAGACACTTTCGAACGCATGAAGTTTTCGTTTACCGCAAGATGAAAGTCGCGTGCGCCAATCATCCCACCAAAAATTACAGCTCTTCCGTAATCAAACTCGCCAGCTCCGACCGTTCGCTCTTCGCCAGCGTCACATGCCCCACGATCCCTTTTCCCTTCATCCGTTCCACCAGATACGACAGCCCATTGCTGCTGCTATCCAGGTATGGGTTATCGATCTGGCTCGCATCGCCGGTCAGCACCAGTTTTGTCCCTTCGCCCACCCGACTCGCGATCGTCTTTACCTCGTGAGGCGTGAGATTCTGACTCTCATCGACAATCATAAACTGATGCGGAATGCTTCGGCCGCGGATATAGGTCAGCGGTTCCATCACCACGCTGCCCGCCTCGACCAACTGCTTGATCCGCTGCTCGACGCTCGAAAGACTGGCGTGTTGCGGATGGCCTTCATTCGTGAGTCGATTGCTGAGCAGGTAGCTCATGTTGTCGAAGATCGGCTGCATCCATGCGGCTAACTTTTCATCCTTGTCACCGGGCAGATAGCCGATGTCGCGACCCAGCGGCATGATGGGCCGGGCGACGAGCAGCTTCTGGTAGATTTGCTCGTTGAGCACCTTGGTCATCCCCGCCGCGACGGCCAGCAGGGTCTTACCGGTGCCGGCGGAACCGATCAGCGAAACCAATTTGACGTTGTCATCGAGCAGCAGTTCCAGAGCCATCGTCTGTTGCAGATTGCGGGGAAGGATGCCGAACACCGGCCCGCGCCGTGGCCGCACCGGAATGATGGCCTGAAGCTCGATTTTGTATCGGCCCAGCGCCGTATGACTCGGATCCAGTTCATCCCGCAACAGCACGAATTCATTGGCGAGCAATGGCTCGGTGACCTCCAGTTTCAACTGCCGATCCTGGAACAGTTGATTGATCTCATCCGATGAAGCGGACACCTCGCGCCAACCGGTATACAGATGCTCGAAGTCTACTTTCTGCGCTTCAAAATCTTCGGTGTGGATGCCCAGCGTATCGCTCTTGATCCGAGCATTGATGTCCTTCGAGATGAA
>JANXVV010000191.1 GCA_025351525.1 Humisphaera sp.
CAGGCACCGTTTTCATATCTTATTTTTAAATAACCACTTACGGATCATCGAGTTTAGATCGGCCCGGTGCGCGCAGGCTGGATTCCAAACCCAATCGCCCGGCGGTCGCCGTCACCCAAGGAGGTTGCCCAAAGGGGCGACCTCGCTTTGCACACTCCCTCAGTTGAGCGACCTCCTTTTCCTCCCATAGAAACTCGACAATTTGCTGCCAGTCAGTGGGCCGTGAGACGGGCCAGTCGCTCAGGTGCAAGTCGCCGGGCAGAGAAAAAAAGCGGTCACTTCTCATTTTCATCCTTCGTCTCCGTTTTCCGCGGTCTTCCGCGAGGGCGGAGGGTGTGGCCAAGTCCGAGAGTGGCGGCGGTACGGAATATCCAATCCGCGTCGCCGTAAGGGCGGCCACGCGTCAGGCATTCGCGGGGAAGGAAAAGGTGACACTCAGGGAAGGAAAAGGTGACACTCATCAATACGCGTTATTGATGAGTGTCACCTTTTCTTTCACGATGGGAGACTCAGGGCGTTATGTCTCGGCCATTAAAATAGTGGTACGATCCACTGCTCTGCTTCGCGAGCGATGCACAGAATTCGAGGCTCTCAGGTGTTTCCTCAAATGCGAGGATCTCCAACGGTATCTTCTTTCCGGTGGAATTTCGAACCAGTGATAGCATTGCCGTCTTGTCCTTCCGGTCGAAGTCCGTGGGATCGATCAAAAGGTAGATACGGTCTGGCTTGAGGTCGAACGCCTTTTTGAGGAACGGCAACGCGGCAGTGCCCCCGCGCGCCGCTAACATGTCTGCGAAATCTATCGCCTTTCGCTTGTTGTCCGGTGTCGCGACAACGAGGTCGGCGAACAGCGGAGGGGAGTTTTTTTCATTCATCACTAGGACATCGAAACGCCCGGTGGGTTCCAGCGCCGTGATTTGTGAGTGAAACTTGACTTTCAAAGCGTCAAACGACGAACTCATCGATCCGGTGGCGTCAAGCACAAAAACGATTCGACCCGCATTTACCGCCGCGTCGGCTGAAAGTCGCGTGATTTCCGGCGTTCCCGGGGTCGCCGCGGACGCGGACGCGGACGCGATCCGTTTTTCAAGCAGCTTTCTCGAAAGACCTGTGGCCTTAGGAAGTGCGACGGCGAAAAGCATGGCGGCATGGCGGCGCACCACTGACCGATCGGGTTCATTGAGCGATTCGCCGACCTTCCACCAATCGGTGCCCACATGCTCGGCATCCGCCGTGGATGCAGCACCAGCTATTTCGTCGCTTGCAGCCTTCGCCAATGCCGCATCCGAGCCCTTTGCAAGAAAAGTAACGCCCTTTGCCCATTGGCCCGACGTAAAACAGTAATAGCGACCCGCGGCCAGATTCAGCGCGGGATCCTCGGGCTTCGCGTGAAGGCGTGAGAACAGATCGCCGGTAGCGCGGATTTCTTCAACACGCCTGGCCAACCGCACCGTCAGTTCACCCTGCACCAGCGGTTTGAGCATTGCGCATAGCTTCAAAGCGCCATCATAATCCCCAGACTCCACGAGCTCTTCCACAAACGGAACTGCTGCGTTGAGGTTCGCTTCGGTGTCGGCGGCCGAATCAACCTTTAGACCGATCGCAAAAACTGCGACGGACTTGGTGCCCTCCGCATCCACTTCGAAAGACTTAGCTAGCCGGTCTATGGCCTTGAAACAAAGAGGAAGGCTCCCGCACCCCTCGGCAGCCTTCAGGCTCGCAAGTAGCATCGCATATTGATCCCCAGGATTTTCCGTGATTTTCACCGATTCGGCGAGCAATGTCTCCGCAAGTCGTCGGCGACCCGCTGGTGTAACATCCTTCAACGGCTCGGCGAACAATTCAATGAGCAACGTGTTTGATTTTGCCAAATCGGTGGCGGATGGGATCGGCCTCCGACGCTCGGCGATTGGCACGCCACCTGCCTTACCCTCTTGCACCGATGTTTTCGGATGGATACCTTCAGCGTCGAATATGTTTTCGGCGGTGGCAACCGTCGCGGCTCCGGCCAAGAAAAGTATCGCGAGGCAGACGCCGACGGCATGGCCGTGCTGTCGAAACACGTTCTGGACGCGAACTAGAGAATTGGTCAGCATCGGCTTCCTCCCAAGTGGCTGTGTCGAATTCAGGGACGTCTGCTTCCCTCACCCTACGCTAGCAATGATGTCTGTCAAACATCGTCGGATTGCCATGTGACTCCTTTTATAGATTCCAACAAGCCGTCAACAACCACTTCATTGTGAAACGCGGTGCTCAACATATAAGGCGATCAGCATTGTGTTGGTGCCGATCAATCTATTGTCTGGCAATTCACGGGCCGCCAGCCTAGCTCCAGGATAAGTACTTGGAGGTCACTGAATCGCCTCGGCGTCTGTCATTTTGCTTAACGACGTTGATCTCGAGGTGTACCAATGAGGGCTAGGAAGATGAGTCCGAAGATTATGGCGAGGACCAGAAGCACGACGAAGAAAAACATTGCAATAAACGGAAATTAATACACCCGTACAGGAGGCTGCCACGAATGGCACTTCCTGAAGCGTTAACATTTTGCCCCTACAGACTTTGCCAGCCGGCGTTTGGCCTTCGGTCGCGGGACGGTGAGCAGTGCGATCGGCTTGGACCGCCGCTTGACCGCACGCGGCTCGTAACGATCCG
>JANXVV010000516.1 GCA_025351525.1 Humisphaera sp.
ATCGGACGAAGTCGAAGAAAACTTGAATGAACTTGAAAGTCCATCGCAGCCAGCAAAAGACCCTGCCGGCCATGGGAAACCGGGCAGTGTAAGTGCGAGCGGAATCGTGTCAAACGCGGGTAGAAAATCTTACCGAACTAGGCAGGGCTATCGCATTCGGCTCTCCGGTCCCCTCCCCCCATGTACTCGTGGGGGGAGGGTTAGGGTGAGGGGTCTTTCTTCGTGGCGACAAGACGCTGCATTTTTCGACTCGGCAGAAGAAAAAGGTAAGACCCCTCACCCTAACCTTCCCCCCGGATTACCGCGTAGAAGGGACCGGAAATTTCAAATGCGATGGCCCTGCCAAACTAGGGGCTGCCATAAATTACCGCAGGGAAAAGCGGCATCGCCTGATAGATAGGCGTACCGAGGAGCGAATCCTCATAATCAACCGCATCCGAAGTCCAAACCGCACATTTTTTGAACAAAAACGGACAGTACCTGGTCTTTTTAGCGGCGTCCTAAAGATTGACCATCTGAAGTTAGCCAAGAATTCGTCAATTTCCGACAAAAAGCAAGCACTTTATTATTTACAGATTAAATGAACCTAGTATATTACCCTACGTCTTATCGCTCAGTCGTTCTAGTAATCATTGCAAGAACACGCTTCATTTTTGATCCGGCGGCCGGCGGCAACAGTTCAGTTTCAATGAGAAAAATCGGCTTTTCGTTCGTGGAATGAGGGCACTCAGAAAGAGATCGATTGCCATCGTGCCGGGCCACTACTTTAGTGTCAGCAGGACAGGCTCTTGAATTCTTCCCCAGGTTTCTGATTTGATCGAGGGTGAGATTATGGCAGTTCGCAAGTCGAACCGGCTCCTCTTCAGAGCCGTTGTCGCAGGTACGGGAATGTTGGCTTCATCGTGGGCTTACGGCGCAGCCGTATTGTCTGATGAAAGCTATTCGGTTGTACCGTCAAAAACTTTGCATCTCACCTCTACCAACGAGCAGATCGCCGATTCGTTTAGCGATATCCTATTATTTTTACAACCGCTTCAAACGGTGTCGCCCGCAGATATCAAAGGCCCGGAAATCGACTTTCGATCACTGGCAAGCTGCCTTCACTTATTACCCTCGTTGCAATCGTTTTCGGGTGCGGCTCACGTTGCGTTTTTGCCGCCAAGCCTTCTCGATCACTCGGGTTCACCCTCTTTTTCCATTCGCCTATCGGTGCAATCGTCTCCCAGAAAACTGGAATTGCCGGTTGACGCAAGTGCCACTTTATTTCCTGGAAAGCGAGATCGAAAATCATTTGCAGAAGCAAAATCGATCCCATCGCTTCTAAAACTGACGAACTCGCTCCTGGGAATGTCGGATCGAAAACGGGTGACGCTGTCCGATGGGAATCATCAAGATGTGTTGATGGCACCCGTCTATTCTGCGCTCACTGCTACGCCTTTAAACTCTAACGAACTGGATCTGGCGGATGCAATCAACACCGAATTGATCCTGTCCGGAAAAATGGACGACGGCGTTGAATCTCACGACAGTGCGACGGTAGCGCCCGAAAGTCCTTCCCCGAAATTTGCCGATGCGGAATCGCTTCACTCCCACCTTGGTCTATTGAGCGAATTGGCAATTCAAGATGTCGACGAGCGCATTCTACGGCGAATCGCCGGTCAGTTGTCAGCGCCCACTTCGCAAACCGTGCTGCCCAGTGGCTACTCGATCACACTCACTCCGCGATCCAACCCGCGGGATAATCCAGCCTCGATCGATGAAGTGGTCGACGCCGTAAACGCAACTCCCTCCAATGAGGAAATATCCGCAGCGGGTGGCGACTCTACTTCCGATCATTCGATTGGATTGGTCGATCTGTCCGGGCCGTCGTCAGGTGCGGGGGGCGGTTCCTCAGCGAATTTATTGACGAGCTATACTCCGCCATCGCCCGTTCTAAGCAACTTTCTGAGCTCCACCGGTTTGTCAGCGAGTATTTCATCCGGCATCCGCCCACCCGCCCTCCGCCCCATCTCAACCCGAAGCGCCACTGCATTCACGCTCAGTTCGTCCCCCGTCGCCACCGCCTATTCGGTCACACTTCCCGCCCCGGCCGCGCTGGTTGCGGCGGCGGATGACACGGGCTTCGCGGCCCTGCCGCTTGGCGTCCTGAAATACACAACGGCGGATCTTCAGCCAATCTCCTCGGTCTGGATGAGTTCCCATGCCGCGAGAATCAGCGGTGGAAGGTTGGCCGGGTCGGTGAGCGACGCCACGGGCAATACCGCTCATGCCGCCATCTGGAACCTGAGTGCAACCGGGTTCGTCGATATTCACCCGACGAGGGGAACCTTCATCAACTCCACCGTCACCGACATCAGCGGCTCGCAGGCGGTGGGAATCGGCAGCACCTCGCGCGTGGACCACGCCCTCCTCTGGACCAATGCCAATCCGGATAACACGATCGATCTCAACCCCCTCGGATATAAATCATCCTACGCCCTGGCCACCACCGGATCGCATCAGATCGGGTACGGATATCTCAACGTGCCCGTCCTCGGCGAACAGAGCCACGCCCTTCTCTGGAACAGCAGTGCCACCGACTATGTCGACCTCAACCCCGTCAATTTTATCTTCACCTACGCCCTGGGCGGCGACAGCGCTCACGAAGTCGGATATGGGCTGAGCGTCACTTATAATCTGCACGCATTGGCCTGGGCCGGGAGCGCGCTCGGCGCGATCGACCTTCATCCGACTTCCGGTGCCTTCGCCGATTCGAGAGCCGTCACGGTCAGCGGAAATCGAGCGGGCGGCTATGGCACCGACAATATCTCCGGCTATTCCCACGCGATCCTCTGGACGGCGCTGGACGGCAACAGTGCCGTCGATCTTCAACCGGCGGGCTTCACTGACTCGCAGATCACCGCAACCAATGCCACCACCGCCGTCGGCTACGGACGAATCAGCGGCGATCGGACTGGAAACACCCACGCCCTGCTCTGGACCGACGGCGCCGGCGGTTACGTCGACCTCAACGCGCTGCTGCCTCCCCAGTACATCTCCGCCGAAGCAGACGGGATCGATGCGGCGGGTAACATCGTGGGCTGGGCAAGGGATTCCGTCACCGGAAACGCCCACGCCATCGAATGGTTCGCCGCCGTGCCGGAACCCACCGGATTCTTACCGTTGGCCGGACTGGCCTCCCTGTCGATATTCATGCGTCGACATCGACAATGGCGTCTCGCTCTTCCCGCCTGACCCATCCAAGCCCGGCAGTGACGGCATCCCTCCCCCGTTTCATTTCTATCATATAAAATAAACTCTCCCCGCCCTACATAGCCCCCGGCACGCCGGGGGAAATCTTCCATACACCGGACAACGTCATTTTCCGGGACGGCTGCCCATTACGAGCACCCTTTTATCGCGAAAATGGGCGGGTCCGGTAATGACGAGGCGGGCGCGGTGACCGTCGACCCCGCCGGTCATGTCGATATCACCGGCGGCTTCACCGGAGTGGGCGACTTCGACAATCGCAAGCCGCATACGCTTACGGCGGCGAACCATGGGGGAGAGGATATTTTCCTTGCCAAGCTAGATTCCTCGGGCAGTCTCCTCTGGGTGCGTACCGCCGGGGGTGCGGGAAACGACGTCGGTAAGGCGATCAGGGCGGATTCACAGGGCAATGTGATCGTCGCCGGAAACTTTCATGGAGTCGTCGGTTTCGATCCGAGTGCCGGAGCCGTCGGTCTGGCGAGCGCGGGCGGCACGGATGGATTCGTCTGGAAGCTCAGCGGGGCCGGAAGTTTCGTCATGGCCCGGTCGGTCGGCGGCGTCAATGAAGACAGCGTCAACGGCTTGGCGATCGACGCGGGGGGAAATCCTATTCTCACCGGCAGCTTTACCGGGATCGAAAATTTCTCCCCGTTGGCCGGGAACCGGGTCGGGTCGGACAGTGCGGCCGGTCTGTCGACCGGTGCCGGTCAGCGCGATGCCTTCGTCGAAAAGCTCTCGCCCAGCGGATCTCTGGTGTGGGCCAGGCGGTTTGGCGGTAAATCGGACGATCAATCGTTAGCGGTGGCGACGGATGCCGCCGGTCGCATTTATGTCGCGGGCAGCTTCACCGGTGTGGTTGACTTCGATCCCAACGCCGGTGTCTACAACCTGAAGAGCGCCTGGACTCCCGTCGCGGGCAGTGCCAGGTACGTTTTGCAGGCCTCGAACGATGGAGGCAAAACCTTCACGCCGGTGGCATCGCACCCACCGGGAACCACAAGCTACACCGTCACGGGTCTGCCGGCGGGGTCGAAGAACTGGTATCGCGTGTTGGCGACCAACGACGGCGGCACGTCACCCGCCGCAACGCCGATTTTAGTCACCATGGCTCCGCCGGCACCTTCGGATGTTTTGGCGACGGCGATCTCGACGACGCAGATCGACGTGACCTGGGCCGCGACCGCCAGCAATGCCGGTGGATATCGAATCGAACGGTCGGCGGATGGAATCCACCTCACCCCCGCCGGCACCACCGCCGCCGGAATCACCCGCCTTTCAGACCGTGGCCTGACGGCCACCACGATGCCCGTAGCCCCGAGCGCCCTCGTCGCAGGTGTCATCTCTCCCACGCAAATCAACCTGTCGTGGGGCGAAGTCGCCGGTGAAACCGGTTACATCCTCCAGCGATCAACCGATGGGACTACTTTCAGCAATCTGGTCACACTACCCGCCGATACCACGGTGTATCACGACACGGCGCTCAAGGCAGGATCCACCTACGACTATCGCATACTGTCCTTCAACAGTGGGGGGCAGTCCGCGCCGAGCAATATCGCCGTCGCCACCACCATCCCCAGCGCGCCGACGGGTGCATCGGCGACGACCATCTCCGCGCAGCAGATCAACATCGCCTGGACCGATGGCGACGGTGAAAGCGCCTACCTCGTCGAGCGATCCACCGATGGCATCCTATGTCATCGAACGTTCCGCCAATGGCACCACCACGGCACCGATCCCCGCCTACGCGGTTCCCTCCACCGTGTATGGCCTGACCAGCACGGCGGTCTGCTCGCTGAACGTCGCCAGCGGTGCGACCACGTCGATCGGCACTCTCGCTTTTGCCACCGCCGCCTGCGGCCGTGATCCGATCACCGGCAAGTTCTACTATGTGGAGAGCGGCAAGACTTCCTCCCGCGTGGGGGTGTGGGATCCCGCCACAAATACGAACACCACTATTGTCACCATTGCGACTCCCAACGCCGTCGTCGCCCGGGCGACATTTAGGCCCGATGGCACCTTCTTCTTCATGGATGCCAACGATCTTTATTAGTTCGACCGCGTGGCGAACACCGCCACGAAGCTCGGCACGGTCAAGCAGCCCGGCGGCACCGCATTGTCCGCCACCGAGGGCGACATGGCCTTTGCCCCCGACGGCACACTCTACATTGACACGCACGGCGATCTGTTCAAGTGCGATCCGACCTTGCTGGTCGGCACTAAAATGGGCGTGTCCGGCGTGGGCAACATGCAGATCACCTTCGGCGACAACGGCGTGCTGTATCGCACCACCGGGTCCGCGGTTTACACGATCAATGTAAATGACGGCTCCGCGACTCTGGGGCATGCGGTGACGGTCGCCTTCAGCGACCTGGCCAGCGTCGTAAGTTGAGCGGAGCCCTCATGCCGAGACAACCGTCTCGATCCTTGAATGACCGTGCGCGATTTTGCGATCCGTACTTTGTAGGGTCCGCACTGCGGATTTTGCACAGATCGCGCACGGTCATTAGGGTGTTTTGCCCGCGATGACGCTTGCAAATCAGCTTCGCCGCGCTACCCTCGCGGCATGAAGATCCTCCACGAGGTCTGCTCGCTGCCCACCGCGCCGTTTGTCGAAGACCGCGTCATTCAATATGCGCGGCGGTTCGCCCAAGACCGCAAGCTCGACATCACCGAGGATTCGTTCGGCAACGTGCTGCTGGAACTGCGCGGCTCGGCGCGCAAGAGCCCGCGATGGGTGTTCACCGCCCACATGGATCATCCCGGTTTTATCGCGGACAAAATGCGGGATGATTCGACGCTGGAGGCCACGTTTCGCGGGTATGTCCTGGCGGAGTATTTGAAGGGGCAGAAGATTATATTCTTTGCCGGTGACGAGCGGATCGCCGGGGTGGTCATAGGCGTGGACGCGGAGAAGGAAACGCGGCGGGCGACGAAGGCGATCGTAAAGGTGACGAAACGGGTGCCGATAAATTCCGCGGGGATGTTCGATCAGGGGGAGAGCCGTTTGAAGGGCGGCAAATTCTATAGTCGGGCGATCGACGATCTGGCGGGATTGGCCGGGGCTTTTGAAATGCTGGATCGACTGGTGCGGAAACCACCGACGGCGAACATTGCGGTGCTGCTGACGCGGGCCGAGGAGGAAGGTTTTATCGGAGCCATCGCGGCGTCGATGCATCCGGCGCTTTTGCGGAAGACCGACCGGTTGATCGCCATCGAATGCTCGGCGATGCAGCCCTACGCGAAGCAGGGGAATGGGTGCATCATCCGCATCGGCGATCGCACCAGCGTGTTCAATTCGTCGATCAGTTATTTCGTCACCGAAGTGGCCGGGACGCTGGCGAAGAAGGACGGGGCGTTCAAATTTCAGCGGGCGCTGATGCCGGGCGGAACGTGCGAGGCCACGGTCTACGACGTCTACGGTTTCATGGCCGGTTCGATCTGCGTTCCGCTGGGCAACTATCACAACATGGATCGCGAGCGGAAGAAAATCGGGCCGGAATATATCGATGTGAACGATTGGAAGAATATGGTTAAATTATTTGTGGCGATTGCCAAATCGGGACATGAATATAAACCCGGACATGTGGCACTCAAGGCAAAGATCGAGAAGCGTTTCAAGACTCTCAAGAAATTTCTCCAATGACTTTAAATCGCCCTGCCTAGCCCCCGGCACGCCGGGGATAACCTTGCCTGAACCAAAGAATGTTACTGGTGGGAAAGGGTTTCCCCCGGCATGCCGGGGGCTATGTAGGGCGATGTAGGGCCTTACTGCGCTTCATGCGAGGCGGTCAGTTGCATCACACCGGAGGGATTGGGATTCGAGCAGACGGTTCGCGGGGCATCGGTTCCGAGGAACGCGCGAAGTTGCTCGAGCGTGACCGCCGCCATCTGCGTTGCGGGCGTGTCGCGGTCGCCCAGGGTGATGCCGACGAGCGCACCCTTGCCATCCAGAATGGCCGCACCGATCAGGCGGGGATGCCGGCGCAGCGAGACGGTCCATGCACCGGCTTTCGGCGCGGTCGCGGAACCGCCCAGAAATTCCGCGATGGGGACGAAAATAATCACCTCCGGAAAGCCCCAGCAGACCACTTCGCCCCCATTAAACCCGGCGGCCAAATTCAGGTACGGCATGCGCTTCCCGGCAATGCGGATCAACGCCAATTTACTGACCGGGTCGCGACGGACCAACTCGCCTTTAAACGAATCGCCGTCAGGGGATTCCAGTTGAAATTCCGTGGCGTTTTCCAAGGGAGCGGCGGCGGTGACCACCAAATCCGGTCCGACCGGCACAGCCACCGCATAGCGAGAGACGGTCGGCTTGCCCGCCTTCATCACCGGGGCGTTGGCAACTTCCGGCGGGTTCACGGGAATGACCGGTGGCATCGTCGTGACGATTTTTTCAGACGCTACAGGCTTCGGAGTGGGCGGCGGCACGAGGGGTGGGGCCGGTATCGCGATGGCGACCTGCGCCGGGATCGGTGTGCCAAACGCAAGCCCACCGAACGACTGCGGCAGGACCGGTGCGAACGTCTTCGGCCAATCGGGGCGGGGAATGGCTTTCCACGCCGCGTGATGCCGTAACTCGCTGGACTTCAACTGCTGATGCGCCTTCTCCAAAGCCGCATTCAGGATGGCCGGGGAGATGCGATTGGTGGCGGCCGCGTCTGCGTTGGCCTGGGCGGCGCTGACGCCCCCCGCCGCGTACTGCTCGGCTTCCACCGCCTGCTGAAACTCGACAATCCCCTGCCGTTGCGCGATCCGCTTTTTCTTCAATAGATCGATCGCAATCCATTCCGCGCCCCAGCGGCCTTCGCGCGAGCGGGTCGCCTCCAGTTCACTATTCTTCGCATCGTACAGCGCGACCACCGACTGAAAATACGGTGCCTGCGAAAAGCGTTCATCCATGCCCGCCAGCGCCAGCCCCGCACCAAACACATTCAGCGCGATCTCATCGTTCTCGGTCTGCCTGGCTAGAAAATCCTTCATCTCTTTCACCCCTCGGCTGACATTCGTTTTTTGCACCAGATCCAGAATCGCCCGATTGATAATCAGACAGCGATCGCGCAGCCTGGAAGGGTAGATCCGGTCGAGCGGATCGCCCGCTTTTTCATATCGACCGAGCGCCAAATACGCGATCCCCAGTCCCTGAATGCACGCAAATTGCTGCGGGTGATTCAGGTCGATGCGAATGCGCTGGCGTTCCCACAGCGATTTGGCGTCCTGGAAATTTTCCAACGCCGCCTGGGCATCCGCCGCCTGAAGCGCCGCGTATCCCTGGTCCACCAGCTTCGCCGCCCGTGCCATCACGGCGGCGGGCGGGGCTTTCACTTCCGGCACGCTCTCATGCAATGGCGCGGACGGCTTCGACGGAGGTGCCACGGGGACGGCGACCGAATCGCCCTTCTCCCACTTGGCCACATCCACCGATGAGAACGTGACCTGCCCGGCTTTGGTTTTAACGACGTAATTGCCGCTGTCGTTTTGCGAAACCTCTCCCTTGATCGAACGGCCATCCTGAAGAATGAGCGTGTCGGCGGAGAGAACGGTGACTTGCAACGCGGTCCAGGTGAGAAAAGCAATCCGTATCCATCGCAACATGACACTGTACCTTTTTTTCCGGTCCCCTCCCCCCATGTACTCATGGGGGGAGGGGACCGGAAATCTTCAATGCG
>JANXVV010000520.1 GCA_025351525.1 Humisphaera sp.
CGGCAAATCCTGCTGCGCGTATGATATCCCGCTTTTCATGCGTCGTGTGTGTGCGGAACGCACATGACGACTCGGAGTACCGCGACCTGTGGCACCCCGTGTCTTTGAAAATTTGGAAGTTATTCACGACCCGCTTATTCAAAGTTCAAATGGTGGGTCCGACCTCAAGTCTTCGCATCTTCTTTGCTCCATCGATGATCCGCCAACAGTGGGTGATTCTGCTGGAGGAACACAAAATCGCCCTGGGCCAGCGCGCCGTCCAAAGGTCGATGCCACAGTCCGGTGATATCGTAGCAGACATAACCGCGCTCCTTCATGTACGGGATCATGTCGCCGATGAGCGGCCAGTTTTTTTGCAGCGGAATAAAGCTCAACTCGAGCATGACGGCCTGGGCGTGGGCCAGACATTCCGTAGCTCCCGCCAGCGCCTGTAACTCCGCCCCCTGCAGATCGAGTTTGATTAAATCGGGGAAAGGGAGATCAAGCTTTTTCACCAGCGCGTCAAGCGTGGTGATTTCGGCCGTCACTTTTCGGTTGGTGACGCCCCCGCAGGTACCGTCGAACATGGAGCTTTGGTCGCCACTGACGTTAAACTCGACCTGCCCGATGCGCTCGCCGAGCAGCGTTTGCGCCAGATGAATCCCCCCGAGCGATTCACGCATCTGCTTCAGTTCCGCCTGAGTCTCATCGCGCGGTTCGATGCACAGAACCTGCGCCTCCGGGTAAATGGCTCTGAATTCGCTCGCCCACGCCCCGGTCGCCGCGCCACCGTCGACGGCAAGACCGACCTTCAAGCCCCGGTCGCGCATCTGCCTTAATTTGATCGGCGTCACCACGAATTGACCGGGAGGCCTACTGAGAATGATGTTGCGGCTCAACAGCCAATCCTTCACCCGCGATCGAATCCAGGACATAAATTTCTTTCCATTCCATCGTATTTTTAAGCGACTTTGCCGAAGGCACGCGTTCTTTCAGGTTGGAAAACCGCGTGCCTTCGGGACCGCCGCTCAAAGTGAAGAGGCTCTCGGCCGTAAGAAATAGCACATTGCCAAAGCACATTCAAGAACGTCATGCCTTGTCTTTCATCGGCACGAAGAGACAATGGCGTTGGCCGTTCCTCCGCATCCGTTTTGATTCGTTCCGGGAGTTGCATCGTGATTAAAGTCGCCATGATCGGCGCGGGCAGCGTCGTTTTTTCCAAAAACCTGACCGGCGATATCCTGTCCTACCCGGAGTTCCGCGACGCCTGCCTGTGCTACATGGATATCGACCCGGAACGCCTTGAAGTAGGCGCGGCACTCTGCGGCAAGGTGGCCCGCGCGCTCGGGGCCTCGCCGAAAATCGAAGTCACCTCGAGTCTGCAGGATGCTTTGGCCGGGGCGGATTTCGTCATCAATATGGTGCAGATCGGCTCGTTCAATTCGACGCTGGTCGACTTTGAAATCCCCCGCAAATACGGCTTGAATTTCACCATCGCCGACACCACCGGGCCCGGCGGAATGTTCCGCGCGCTCCGCACCTTTCCCATGCTTCGCAACCTCGGCGAGCAGATGATGAAAATCTGCCCGCGCGCCATCCTGCTGAACTATTCCAACCCGATGGGCATGAACATGCTGACCCTCACCGCCACCGGCGACGTGCGGGCGGTGGGCCTTTGCCACAGCGTCCAGGGAACGCTCGATCAGCTGATGGGGTATCTCGGTGAAGACCCGAAAAAGATCGCCTTCACCTGCGCCGGCATCAATCACATGGCGTTCTACACGCAACTGGAAAAAGACGGTGTCGACCTCTACCCGCGACTCTTCGAGGCGATGAACAAACCGGAGATTTACAACACCAACCCCGTGCGTTTCGAGCTGATGAAACGGCTGGGATATTTCGTCACCGAATCCAGCGAGCACAACGCCGAATACAGCCCGTACTTTATTCCGCATGGCCGGGAGTTCGCGGCGAAATACAGCGTGCCGATCGATGAATATCTCCGCCGTTGCGATGGCATCGTGGACAAATTCGCAAAACTCAAAGAACTCTGTCGCAGCGATGAACCGATGGATGTTGAGCGCAGCCATGAGTATGGCAGCACGATCATTCACAGCATCGTCACCGGCACCCCGACCGTCGTGTACGGCAACGCGCCCAACCGCGGCGCGATCGGTAACCTTCCTTATAACGCGATTGTGGAAGTGGCCACCGTCGTCGATCGTAACGGTTTACGGCAAACGAAGGTGGGAGACTTACCACCGCAATTGATCGGTTATATGCAGCCGCATGTGACGCAGCAGGAGTTGTTCATTCGTGCGGCGATGGAAGGCCGCCGCGATCACATCTATCAGGCGGCGATGTTCGACCCCTTGACCGCCGCGACGTTGACGATGGATCAGATCGTCGAGATGTGCGATGAACTGATTGCCGCCCACGGCTCGATGCTCCCCCCGCTCGACACCAAAAAAACGCTCGTCCCCACCAGCGGGAAAACCTTCCCCCCCGTAAATCCCGCGCAACTCCGCGCCAGTTGGGACGCCGTCCACAGAGCCCAACCACGATAACCTCAAGCCGAGGGCGGAAGCCATAGGCGACGCCCCGGGTTCGTCGCCCGCCCAATACGCCCCCCTCCACCGATACCCCATCCCCACCTTCACATGCCAAACGCAAAGTTACCTTCAAATTCCCTTGACTTTCCCGACTTCAATTCCCACCCCGTGGTATAACCCATCCATATGCGTACGCTCCGCTGGGTTCCCCTGACCTTCCTCGCCGGCCTGCACGGCTTCGCGATCTTCGCCCCGTACGCGGCGATCGTGATGACCGTCTACCACATCCATCGCTACCGCCGCCGCACACGCGTTGCTCCGGCATTATCTCCCGTGGGTTGAACGTGGCATGGGCGTCACCCCAAACAAACGCACGGACGAGACGCCCATGCCACCTTCGTGGTATCATCCATCATCATGACAATGTCAGCCGAAACACGCCGTCGCTGTACTGTCGAGGAATATCTTCGCCTGGAAGAAGAGTCCCCTGAAAAGCATGAGTATCGCGAGGGTGAGATTGTCGCGATGGCCGGGGGCACCCCCGAACACAGCCTGATTCTTGCCAACGTCATCGGCGAACTTCGCGCCCGCCTTAAAGGCAAACCTTGTCGCCTTTATGAAAGTAATCTACGGGTCAAGGATCGAAAAAAGGTTCTCTACCACTATCCCGACGCGACCATCATCTGCGGGCCGGCGCTCTTCGAATCGCAAGACGATAAAAAATCAACGGTCATTAACCCGCGCGTCATCGTCGAGGTTCTTTCCGCTTCCACCGAAGGCTACGACCGCGGCCTAAAATTCACGCGATATCGCGAGATCGAATCGTTCGAGGAATACGTGCTGATTGCCCAGGAAGGACTCTCCGTCGAAACCTTCCTACGGCAACCCGATGGGACGTGGTCGCTTGCCGCGTACAACGCGCGCGATGCCATTGCGAAAATTCGATGTCTGGGGATCGACCTTCCGCTGGCGGAAGTTTATGCGGGGGTGGAATTTGTTGAAAGTCGGTTTTCTCAAATAATCCACTGCGACTAACAATGAATTGCTTGTCATTCTATAGGTGATAAAGGACTGGTTTAGACAAGAACGCATACTCTTCGCCATCGAGTACAATTGATCTTTTTTCTAATTCAATGCTGTAACCCAATCGCTTATAGGTGGGCATCTGGTCTTTAATGCTCCAAAGCGTAATGGTGCGGCATTGAGATTGTCTCGCAAGAGTTTCCGCCCATCGAATCAGCGCGGCACCATACCCTCGGCCGTGTAGGGCTTTGTCGACTGCGACCGCCTCGATGCTGAGAATACTTCCATTTCTGAAATCGATGGTCACATATCCGTGAATAGCTAGCCCGGCTTCCAAGAGATACGTAATCCTCCCTTCATGATTGAGCATGTCATAATATCGATCCGCCCAGGTAGTTCGATCCAACGACGATAGACCTGACAATATGGATGGTCTTTCCAAGTCACTCTTTGATAGTTTGCGCAGATGGAAGTAGGGATCGCGGTTTGGGTGGGTGATCTTTGCAGGCCGCTCGCGGACTTGGCCGAATGCAGATCCACCATCGTGAAAGTGATTATTGGGCAGCGACTTCAAAAGAAAGTAAGCGCGGTCATAATCGCCGATGCTGACACCCCAGTAGCTTGGAATGAAACTCGCCCCACGTTTCATCACAAGTGTATAGGAACATATACCGACTGCCCCTAAAGCGCAAACTTTGTCAACGATTGCTCGCATTGTGTAGCCGGAATGAACGGAACTATCGATGACAAGCACATTCTTACCCAGGATTTGACCGGCGGCATCATTTTCAAAGATCACCGCTGACTTTTGACGATCAAACTCTGCTGGGACGGGTGTGAATTCACCATCCAGGTCTTTCGACACTTCGATCAACTCTTTAACCAATTCGCGTCCAGAAGTTCCAATGGGTACCCATACCTTGGGACCCGATTCCCCTAAAACTTTCAACCGTGCGACAAAGTCGCGTAAATATCCGCGAACTTCCTCGGTTCCCAAATAATGTGTCTGCATGAAACTCCACAAGCATAACGAAAAATCGCCACTCAGACACGCTTTGACGTGTCTGAGTGGCGATTCACTTCATCGACTTTGCTGTTCAATATCAACCGCGATGGGCCCGGGCACCAACAATTGGATGTTGCTCGACAAGTTCCCCTAAGGCCTCATAGTAACAATCGCTGCAAACGCATCCTTCGTCAGTTGGACGATTTCCGGTTAAAGTCTCTTGGAGAGACTCTTGACATTTTGCGCACACTTGAGAACGAGTCTTTTCGGCCTGGCGCTTTTCATAGGCCTCCAGCAACGCAAGTGCCGACTTTCTCATCTGTAACCTCTCGACTTAATTGGTCTTCAACTTTTGCGGTGGAATCGCGACAATCTCCATGGCAACTAATCAGAATTAAAAATCTTATTTATTTCTTGAGTTTTGTCAACCGAAAATACAATAATGCCCGTTGACAATGCAAGCCTGAAAATCGCCAGACTCGACCGGTAAAGTCGCGACTGGATACAAAAACCACGCAAAGCACCCCCTTCGCCTTACCCTATACTCAAACCGTTACTTCGAGTATCGACCATATCGCTCCCGAGCCGAAGTTCATGCATTCGTATTCTCAATCAAAGCATTCACCCTCTTCGCAAACCCCGCCGGGTCTTTGATCTTCGACCCTTCCGCGATCGTCGCCTGATCGAGCAGCAACCGGCCATACGATTCGATGCGCGGATCGAGCACGTCCTTCTCGGCCATCTTCTGAATCGCCGCGACGACGGGGTGATCGGGATTTAACTCCAGCACCCGCTTGCTATCCGGCATCTCCGCGCCGCGGCCCATGCGCTCCATCAACCGTTCCATGTGAGCCGTCATGCCCCAGTCATCCGCCACGAGAATGGCGGCGCTTTCCTTCAATCGCGACGAAAGGCGAACATCTTTCACATCCGTCTCAAGCTTCTTTTTCAACAATTCCAGCGCACCCTTCAACCGCTCGCCGGCTTCCTTCAACTTCTCCTCGGCGGACGGGTCCTTCTCCATCTCCCCCTTATCCACCGCTTTCAACTGCTTGCCTTTGTAGTCCCGCAACAATGACGCGAGATACTCATCGATCGTCTCTGTCAGCAGTAGCACTTCCTGCCCCTTCGCCTTGAAACTTTCCAGGTACGGCGAATTCTCGATCTGCTCGCGCTCATCGCCGATCAGAAAGAAAATCTCCTTCTGATCCGTCGGCATCGACTCGACATATTTCGCCAGCGTGGTGTATTCGCCCGGCTTGGTTTTCGTCGATTCAAACAGCAGCAGATCCGCCAATCGCTCTCGATTGCCGTGATCGGAACCGATCCCCTCCTTTAGCAATCCGCCGAATTCCTTGTGGAATTTCAGGTAGGTTTCGTTCTCCGACGTCTTCATTTCCTCGAGCGTTTTCAGCACGCGATTGACCAGATTCGATTGAATCTTCGCCAACATGGGATTGTGCTGCAATGTCTCCCGGCTGACATTCAACGGCAGGTCCGCCGAGTCCACCACCCCGCGCACAAACCGCATCCACAGCGGCGACAACTCCTCGCATTCATGCTGGATCAGCACCCGCCGAACATACAGATCCAGCCCGCTCGGTTTCTCCGGCCCCATCATCCAATCCATCGGCCGATGACTCGGAATGAACATCAGCGCCCGAAACTCCTGCATCCCCTGGGCCTCGTAATGGACCGTCTTCAACGGCTCGTCAAAATCCCGCGCGATTTGCTTATAAAACGCCGAATATTCCTCCGGCTTGATCTCATTCTTACTCCGCAGCCAGATCGCCTGCCGTGAGTTGATGACTTCTTCCTCGATCGATTTTACGTCTTCTTTTTTCTTCTCGATATCGATGACGATCGGATGATCGATGAAGTCGGAGTATTTCTTGACGATCTCTTTGAGCCGCCAGACGCCCAGGAATTCTTTCGCATCCTCGCGCAGATGCAGAATCACATCCGTCCCTCGCGTTGGTTTATCCGCCTGCTCAATCGTGTAATCACCCTGCCCCTCCGATTCCCACTTCACGCCCTCCTCCGCCTTGCCCGCCGTGCGTGTGACCACCGTCACCCGATCCGCCACCATGAATGACGCATAAAACCCCACCCCAAATTGCCCGATCAACTCCGGCTTGTCCTTGGCATTCGCCGCCTTCAAACTTTCCATGAACGCCTTGGTCCCGCTCTTGGCGATCGTGCCCAGGTTCTCGACGATCTGTTCCCGCGACATGCCGATGCCATTGTCGCGGATCGTCAGCGTACCGGCCGTCTCATCCGGGATCAGCTTGATCTTCCAATCGCCGTTCCCTTCGAGCACGTCCTGATTCGTCAATGATTCGAAGCGTACCTTGTCGATCGCATCCGCCGCGTTGCTGATCAGTTCGCGGAGGAAAATTTCCTTCTTCGTGTAAAGGGAGTGAATGATCAGATCGAGCAGTTGTTTGAGTTCGGTCTTAAATTCGAGGCGTTCGGGGGCTTGGGTGGCGGACATAGTCTAAATCTCTCTTCAAGGACCACAAACTGAACCAATGACAATAAAGCCCATGGAGCTTGCTCCATGGGATCGCCAAACGTATTTAATCGCGCCAGGACTGACAGAGCAAATGAAAATCCCGAACGATTAAAATGCTCATTCTGGAAAGTGGCACGGGATTTTGTTGACGGCAGCGCCGTGCGACGCTATCCCTTATCGCGGGCATTTCATCATTTAGGAGTTCTATGCAATTCAATCGCGTGAGCCTGCTGGTCGTGGCGTTATCCGCCGCACTGGGTTGCCAAAAATCTTCTGCCAAAGATCCCGGTGCCGCCGCAGGCGCAAAAACTAGCGGGCTTGTGAAACTCTCGCAATATGACAAAGCCGGCTTTTGCGATCTCGCTGTAGCATCTGATGGCACCCTGCACGCGATTTTCAACGAGGCGCCCGATGCCATGAAGCCGTCGTACTTGTATTACCGCGCAAGTTCCGACGGCGGCGCTACGTGGAGTGAGATTAAGAACCTCAGTGACGACGAGTCGGGTAATTCCTGCGGATATGCACGTATTGCCATCGACGGGAAGGGACGGACCTACGCCATCTGGAAATACATCGATAAAAATGAGCTGCTTGACGGCCCAGGTGCGGCCGGAGCGGGTATTCTTGCGTTCCGCTGTCTTGAAGGCGGCACCTGGTCTCGAACGACACGGCTGAATGAGGTGAAGACACCGGTCTATTCCTGGTTCGCCGCGCCGGATCCCGGGGGAGCGATCAATCTGGTCTGGAGCCAAATGGCGGCGGACGCGATGGCGGTCCAGGGATGGCCTTCATCAATGACTGCCGATCTCATTCAACAAGTAGTGCTGGAGGGACCGACACCGGGTAGCCCGAAAATGGTAATCCCGCGAAAACCGCTGCCGACGCAGGCTCAAATTGCAGCGGCCCATGCGAATCACAAAGACTTTTCATATGAAGAGACGCATCCCGGCAAAGCGGGCCTGTTAAACCTTCGCGGCTATATCGATCCCGCCGGCACTGCGGTGTTTGTTGCCGAGGATTTCGGCACTGAAACAGATAAGGAGCATGGCAAGCATATCGTCTTGTGGGATGGCAAGGCGCTTCAACCCTTGTACGCCTATGACCGGTTTCAGACCTACAACAACTTCAATGACCCGCCCACCCTGTTGCTCGATGCCCAAGGGAAGCAGCATGTGATCCGCGCGCCTGAGAAAGCGGAGAAGGCGTCGGTGCGCGATTACGCCGTCGAAGGCGGAAAGTGGAGCGACCCGGTCGATGTCATTGCCGCGAAAGGGGGCAAGGGCGCGGTGATCCACTGGCAGGCGACTCAACTCCCAGGCGGTAAGATGGCCGTCACCACGGCCCTCTCTGAAGCAGGTGGCTGGGCCCCTGAAGACACCGAATTATTCGTCAGCTTTTCCGACGGTTTGGGAAAGTGGTCCGCCCCTTTACGCATCACCGATAACGTCTCGCTGCAGAATTTTTCCCATAAGGAGACCGGCGGAAGCAACGCCATCTCTTCTTCCAAAAGTTACAGCCCCCACTTTGCCAACGTACAGATGACCAAAGAGGGGCGACCCTGCATCCTCATGGTCAATAGTGAAAACACCCTGATTGGGATCACCAATGCCGGTGTCACCAGCGGCGGTCGTGTTGTCTCAGGGCTCGGCACGGGACGAGTATCATCGCCCAATGTGTACTTTCTGAAATGGTGATTTTAGAAGCGCCGATCGTCATCGTCCAGATTATTTAGCCGGTCTCGCTTGCGAGCCGTGTCCGAGAGGTCATCCCGCCAGACGCGCCTCGCAAGCGAGACGGCTCAAAAATAAATGACGTATCCCCTTTTCCCGGTCTTATCCCCTTTTCAGGTTCGGCACGCCTGCTATTTAAGCCCCAAAAAAGGGGACACTCATCATTGACTGCCCGGCTGCCGGTCGATAGTCTGCGAGAATGCCGAGAATTGCCCGGATTGCCGTCGGAGGAATGATTCAGCACGTGCTCAACCGGGGCAATGGGCGGATAAAGCTGTTTGACAAGCCGTCGGATTACGAGGCGTTCGCCAATCTGCTGGCCGATGCGGCCAATCGCGTGCCGGGGGTGGGATTGCTCGGATACTGCCTGATGCCCAATCACTGGCACCTGATTCTACGGCCTCGGGCCGAGGGGGTATTGTCGGCGTACATGCAATGGCTGACCAACACCCACGTTCGTCGCTGGCGGCAGCACTGGCACTCGGTGGGCGAGGGCCATGTCTATCAAGGCCGTTTCAAAAGCTTTCCAGTGCAGGATGATGCTCACTATCTGACGCTCCTGCGATACGTGGAGGGCAACGCCCTCAGGGCACGCCTGGTTCGGCGGGCCGAGAACTGGAGATGGTCAAGCTTGGCCGCCGCTGCAGCGCCGGACGGGCGGTTGCTTCTGGCCAAAAGCCCTCTTCCCCGACCGGACCACTGGATCGATCTGGTCAACGAACCGCTGGAAGAACAAGCCCTTGCCTCCGCGCGGGAGTGCGTGAAACGAGGCCGTCCGTTCGGCGGCGAGAAATGGGTGCGTCGAACCGCCGCCCGGCTGGGCCTGAACTTCACGCTCCGGCCACGGGGAAGGCCGAAGAAGGAAGGGGATTGATGAATGTCCCCTTTTATCCCGCTGTATCAATCCCCAAGTGCCTCGGATGGATTTGGGACGCGGATGGACACGGTCCGCAAGACTTACGGGAGCTTGCGTGGGCAAGGTGTTTCTCGGATGATGCCTGTCGGCGTAACGAAGCCGAAAACATGCCTACGCTTGCGTCAATACCGTTCAACGGCCTACGTGAAACGCTTTGCGGAATTCGGGCATGGTGGGCTGCGGGCCGCGATCGCGCGGCTTCTTTTTCGGAAAGTCAAAAGTGGTTCGCTTCAGCACGCGCGGGTTGATTCGCGGGCGACGCGGCTCCAATACTTCGTCGGATGCCACTTCGGCCACCAGCCGTTTCCACCAGCGGCGCTGGCCGGCGGGCGTTTGTTCGGCTTCGCCGAGGCGGCAGCGC
>JANXVV010000605.1 GCA_025351525.1 Humisphaera sp.
GGCGTCTCGCCCATGCTTTTTCCGGAAGAAAAGCACGGGCGGGACGCCCATGCCACCGTCCGCGTCGGCTTTTTCTCCGGGTGCGTCGGTTCGGTGCTGTTCGACCGCGTCAATCAAATGGCCGTCGAACTTCTCGCGGCGTGCGGGGCGGAGGTGACCGCGCCATCGGCCCAGGTCTGCTGCGGCGCGATTCATCATCACAACGGGGCCCACGAGCCCGCCAAAGACCTGGCACGGCGGAACATCGACACCTTCCTGCCGCGCGGCCGACCGCCGGTCGATTGGATCGCCACCAATATCGCCGGGTGCGGGGCCATGCTGCGGGAATATGATCTGCTCCTGCGCGATGACCCGGACTACGCCGATCGCGCCGAAGAATTTTTCCGGCGGGTGCGCGATATTTCCGAAGTGCTGCAGGAACTGGGATTGCCGGAGATGAAGCATGCGATTCATCAGACCGTCACGTATCACGATGCCTGCCATCTCGCTCACGCGCAAAAAGTGACCGCCGCTCCGCGAGCGATTCTCGCCAAAATTCCCGGTCTGATCCTCCTGCCTTTGCCGGAGTGCGATATGTGTTGCGGGGCGGCGGGAACGTATAATCTGACGCAACCTGGAATGGCGACCCTGCTGGCCGAGCGCAAGCTGGATTTTATCGCCGGCACCGGTGCGGCCCTCTGTGTCACCGGCAACGCGGGGTGTGCGATGCAGATTCAATCGGAGGCATCCGGGCGCGGAGTGAAGCTGAAAGTGGTGCATCCGGTGGAACTGTTATATCAGGCGGTGTTCGGGCCTACATCTTTGTGAGTAAGCATGCGCCATAAAGGCAAAATCCCTGGCCGCAAAAACGCAAAGCGCGCAAGGGAAAACGCAAAGGAAAATGCAAAAAATTGATCCGATGATTTCTTCTTTGCGTTTGCTTTGCGCTCTTTGCGGCTTTGCGGTTGCACTCATTTTGTTCGATCGCAGACCTCGTTTCTTGGCTGACGATCGGTGAGGTTTTCCCCAAAATTGATTTGCTCCGAACCCCGCATAGCTGGAATCCGTTTCATTGTGAACTTGCGCCTCTTTTGAGGACGGGCCGGATTATGCCGATGTAAGGACTTTGACGGATGCAAAAAATGCTCTGTCTTGCTCTATTCCGGAATGTAAGTAGGCTCGTCCGGCACCCTTTTTCGCAAAGTTGGGATGTGGCCGATTTGTTGCAGGAGTTTTTCATGGCGTGCAGAACCGTAATCTCAAATTTGAAATTCAAAGGACTGGGTCGTCTCACGATGGCGTTGGCCGTGGCATCTTTGTTGACCGGTTTGTCCAGTTTCGCCGCTGAAAAAGCGGTTGAAAGGGCGACCGATCGGATGCTGGAAGTGGGGATCACCAAGCCCGCCGATCAGAAGCCCCGCGAACTGCGATTCAAAAGCCTGGGGATGATCAAGTCCGTCAATGTAAAGGAAGGGGACATCATCAAAGCCGGTCAGATATTGATGGCTCAGGACGATACCGATGAGACGGCGGAGCTGGAAATTCGGCGAAAAGACGTGACGGAAATCGGCATCAAGGCGGCGGAGGTGACCAGCCGGGCGAAGAAAGCCGAATTGAAACTGATCAAGCAGATTCACGATCAGGATGCGAAGAATGAGGCGGAATACGAGAAAGCGCAGGCCGAGGCCGAGATCGCCGATCTGAAGATCGAACAGGAAAAGCAGGATCTGGAAGTCAGGAGAGCGAAGGTCAAGCAGCAGCAAAATGTGGTGGATCGAATGACGTTGCACAGCCCGATCGATGGGATTGTGCAGACGGTTGAAGCGGATGTGGGGGAGATGGTCGATCCGAGCAAACCTCCGGTGGTGACGATCGTGAACAACACGCCGTTGATGGTGGAGGTGAATCTGCCCACGGCTATTTCGCTCCGTCTGAAGCTCGATCAAATTCTCCGCGTCAGTTATGATAAGAAGGACTGGAAGGATGCGAAGGTCAGCTTTTTGGCTCCGATGGCCGATGCGGCGAGCGGGATGCAGAAGGTCCATTTGACCACTCCCAACGCCGAGGGAAAAACGTCGGGGTTGCAGATCTTCGTCGAGTTGCCGGACGTGCAGTTGGCGGGAAACTGATTGAGGTGGCATGGGCTGGTAGCCCATGCCAAGGTAAACTCACGGGTTCTAACGACTGGTTTATTTAGCGGGATCGCCTATGGCTTCCGGAATAGTTGAATCATCTTCGCAGGACTCCGCGCAGCAGCCGCAGCAGAGCGGGGGGAGGTCGAAATTGGTGCAACGGCTCCTCGGATCCTCCGGCGATTTGCCTCAATTTTTGAACGACCTGCTGAACACGATGGCGGTCGTTGTGGCCGGCACGGAAGCCGCTGGGTTTGTCATCGAACGCGGCGGTGAGACCGGTCAGGAAACCGTCCTCCGCGCCATCGCCCATCTGCGTCCCGATGACAGCGATCAAGACACCCGCGTGGCGGCCATCAAGGCGTTTCAGGAAATTATTCTCCCCTGCGTCGAGCAGGGAAAAGATGGCGCGATTGAAGTGGGCGCGCCCGATGCCGGGGAACCGCAGTATTGCCTGGTGACGCTACTTCGCAGCGGCGCGGTCATCGTGGCGGCGACGGCGGTCATCACCCGCGCCCGCGATGTCGAACGCGCCCGCCAGCGGTTGACTTCCATGCAGCTCGTCGCCGGTTATTTTGAACTGTTTCAACTTCGCCGCGGGGCGATCGAAGCGCGCACGGTGGCACAAAGCCATCAGAATGTTTTACAACTCGCCACCGCCGTCGGCACCGCCGAAGGGTTTGAGTCGGCGGCGATGAATCTCTGCAATGAATTGGCCAACCGAACCGGCGCAACCCGCGTGTCGCTGGGATGGCTCAAGGGCAAATCGATCAAGCTTCGCGCTCTTTCCCACACCGAAAAATTCGACAAGAAGCAGGAACTGATCGTCCAGCTTGAGAAGGTGATGGAGGAATGCCTCGATCAGGAAGAACCGGTGAAGTACGAATCGGACGGCCAGCGGTCGGACAATGTCACCCGCGCTGCCGAGGCACTTTCGCGAGCCCAAGGCGGCAACAGCGTGTTGTCGCTGCCGCTGCGCCACAAAGATGATGTGCATGGCGTGCTCACGCTCGAATTCGCCCCGCCCGCAAAATTGCCGGAAGCGGTGGTTGAGGCGTTGGTGGTTGCCACCGATATTCTCACGCCACAGCTTCGCGACCGCTATGAAAACGACCGATGGCTGGCCGTCAAAGCCGGTCATAGCATCCAGCATTTTGCCGGGCTGGCCGTCGGGCCGAAGCACATGCTGCCGAAGCTGATCATCGCGCTGGTGATCGGCCTGGCGTTCTTCGTCACGTTCTTCAAACCGATGTATCACGTCAGCGCGCCGTTCCAACTGGCGTCGATCGGCAAGCAACCGATCTCCATCCCGTTCGAGGGAACCGTTCAGGAAATCGGCATCAATCCCCGCACCGAAAAAACGTTCCAGGCCGGCGATGAAGTGAAGGAAGGGGACGTGCTGGCGATCATGGATACCAAGCAGTTGCACGAGCAGTTGTATGGTGCCCAGTCAAAGGCCGCGTCCGCCCACGCCCGCGCCGACGCCGCCCGCGATGCCGCCCGCACGCAGCCCGGCAAGTTGGCGGAGATGCGCGAAGCGCTCGAAGACGAAAAGGCTTCAAAAGCCGATGCGCGGCTGGCTCAATTGCAAATTGATGATGCTCGGATGAAGGCCTCATTCGATGGCCTCATCATTCGCGCCGACGACTTGGAGACCAAGCGCAATCTGGCCGTGAAAAAGGGCGATGTGCTGATGGAGATCGCGAAGAAGGGCGAGTTGCGGGCGGAGATGGCCGTCAGCGAAAAAGACATTCAGGAGATTCGCGAGAAAACGCAGCAAGGCAAGCTGGCGACGAGCAGTTTCCCCGGTGAATCATTCGGTTTCACGATCGACCGCATCGTGCCGATGGGCGATGCCAAGGAAGGAGACAATGTTTTTAAGGTCTATGCCACGCTCGATCAGAAGGCCGACTGGATGCGTCCCGGCATGGCCGGTGAAGCCCGCATCGACGTGGAAAAACGCCGCCTCGTCTGGATCTGGACCCACCGCCTCATCGATTTCCTCAAGCTGAAACTTTGGATGTAGGATTAGGAAGTTGCCAGTTGCCAGTAAAATGCAGCGACTTGCATTTCACTGGCAACCGGCAACTAACAACTGGCAACTAATTACACCATGGCCCAACTCCGCCCGACATTTTCCGAATCCTGGTATCGCGTGGCGACGCTGAAGGCGCGCCTGCGCGGTTCTACGCAGATTTCACGGCAGCATTATCGCGGGGAGCGATGGTACGTCGTGCGCGATCCGGCGGGCAATCAGTATCATCGGCTTTCGTCCGCCGCTTATCGTTTTGTGGGGTTGCTGGATGGCAGCCGAACGGTGGGGGAAGCCTGGGATCTGGTCGGTGGGCAGTTGGCGGATGATGCGCCGACGCAGCCGGAAGTGATCCAGATTCTCACGCAGCTTCACGCGGCCAACCTGCTCGAAGCCAACATTACCGCCGATGCGGGCGTGCTGCTTCGCCGTCACAAGACCCTTCAAAAACGGCAGTTTCAGGGCCGCATGATGAACATCATGTTCCCGCGCATTCCGCTGTGGGATCCGAATCGCTTTTTGAAAAAGTGGATGCCGGTGATGAACTGGATCCTTAGCCGGATCGGGGCGATCGTCTGGCTGGCGGTGGTGATCGGAGCCGTCGTCTCTTTGGTGCCGTATTGGACTGAACTCGAAGCCGCCGCCGCCCATGCGATTGATGCGAAGAATAATTCACTGAATTACATCTGGCTCTTTCTGACGTTTTGCAGCATTAAGTTGATCCACGAATTGGGCCATGCTTTTTCCTGTAGACGGTTCGGCGGAGAGGTTCACGAGCTGGGAATCATGTTCCTGGTCTTTATCCCCGCGCCCTATGTGGATGCGTCGAGCGCATGGGCGCTGCCCAGCCGATGGTCGCGCATGTTTGTCGGCGCCGGCGGCATGATCTTCGAGCTTTTCGTCGCGGCGATTCTCGCCTTCGTCTGGATTCAAACCCACAACGGCGCCTATCCGCTCGTCGCTCAACTCTCCTACAACGCGATGCTGATCGCCAGCGTTTCGACCCTGATCTTCAACGCGAATCCCCTGCTGCGTTACGACGGCTATTACATTCTTTCGGACATGCTGGAGATTCCGAACCTCAGCCAAAAGGCGAAGGACTACACGCTCGGCTTAATTAAACGGCATATTTTCGGCGTCAAAAGCCCGCTGCCATTGCCGCCGCCCGGACAGCGTATCTGGCTGTTCTTTTATTCCATCACCTCCGGCGTTTATCGCATTTTCGTCGGGCTGACAATCATCCTCGTCGTCACCGGTCAAGTGCCGGTGCTGGGGGTTCTGATGGCTATCGGCGGCGTCATCACCTGGCTGGTCGTTCCGGTGGGGAAGATCGCCAACTATCTGTTGCTCGAGCCGGAACTGCATCGCAAAAGATTCCGTGCCGGAACGTTTGTCGGCGCGACGGCGGTGCTCATTTTTATCGTGGTCGGGCTGCTAAAATTCACGGTGCATTATGAAGCCACCGGCATGGCCGAGCCGGAGAGCGAGCATCGGTTTCCCCTCAACGCCAAAGCCAGTGGTTTTGTGACGGATGTGATCGCCAAGCCGGGCGATTGGGTCAATGAGGGCGATCCGATTCTGATCAGCCGTGATGATTCGCTGAAGCTGAGTCTTGAGAAGCAGAAGTTCGAGTATGAGGCCATCCGGATCCACCGCGATGCCGCGCGGGTGGTGAACCCGAATCAGTACGCCGCCGATCTGGAGCGGCTGTCGTATCTTTCGGATCAGATGGCGATTCTTCAAAAGCAGGTCGACGATCTGACGCTCCGCGCCCCGGCGGATGGCTACGTGATCGCCGCATCAATGGATGAGCTTAAAGGCCGCTACATCCATCAGGGTGAACCGCTGAACATAACCATCGCCCAAACCGATGTGCTGCACATTTACGCTTTGATGGAACAGAAGGATGCGGCTCTCGCATTCATGCAACCGCCCACCACCGCTGAAGTGAGGATGGCCGGCGCGCAGTTTCACGTGATCAAAAACGATGCAGGCGATTCTGATCGTGTGCGCGTGGTTTCGTGGCAGCAGGGTTCGACCAACGACGCCCGATTCACCGGACTGACTCAAGCCGGCGGGGGAGAAACGGCAGCCGACCCAAATGACAAATCGAATCACCGTCTGGTCACTGCGCAATTTGCGGTCATCGTCTCTGTGAAAAACGATGGGAGATACTATCCCGGTCAAAAAGCGTTTCTCCGTTTCGACATGGACAGAAGACCGCTTGTCTGGCAATGGAGCCGCAGGTTCTGGCAGTTGGTGCAGTCTCATAGTGCGAATAATAAATGGTTGTGAAGAGAAGAAGTTGTTAGTGGAGAGTGGAAAGTGGATGGTAAATGCGGGAGAAAGAGCGTGGGATTGCGAGATTATCGGGAATTGATTGCTTGGCGGAAGGCAATGGATCTTGCCGGCATTGTGTATCGCGAGACTCGGGAATTTCCGAGCGATGAACGATTCGGTTTGACATCGCAGATGCGACGAAGCGCCGTTTCGGTGCCCTCGAACATCGCCGAAGGCCAGGGACGAGGAACGGCGGGCGAGTTCATTCGATTTCTTCGGATTGCAAATGGTTCTCGACAGGAATTGGAGACTCAAATGTTACTCGCCAGGGAATTCGGTTTTATGTCAGACGAGAACTGCAATCGAATGGATGAATTGTCAGAGGAACTAGGCCGCATTATTTCCGGCCTGATTCGATCTCTCGAATAGCTCTCTCTCCTTGCTTTCACTATCCACTAACAACTTTCCACTATCAACTACTCATCATGTCCTCCTCAAGCAACGAACTCTGGTCCATCTTTGACGCCCGGCGGGTGAAGGCGCCGGAACTGCGCGGGTTGGATGCGTTCTTCAATACCTTTCGCGGTTACTTCCGCAATCGCCGTCCGGTGCTTCAGCGATTGCGGCAACAGACGGGGCGGGTGTTGCTGCTTGAGCCGGATATTCACAACCTGGGGGCCACCCATTTTCGCGAAGCGGTGGCCGAGTGCCGCGATTTGGCGCGATTGGGAAAACTGGTCGGCCCGGCCATGGACCGCGCGGTCGCCATCACGCGCGAGGCCTGTCTGCGGGCCATCGGTAAACGGCCTTATGACGTGCAGATCATGGGGGCGCTTGCGATGTGCGAAGGGGCCATCGCGGAGATGGCGACCGGTGAGGGGAAGACGATCACCGCTTCACTGTCGGCTTCGATCTGGGCTTGGCAGGGCAAGCCGGTGCATGTCATTACCGTCAACGATTATCTGGTGCAGCGCGATGCCGAGGAGATGGGTCCGGTCTACGAAATGCTCGGGCATAAGGTCGGGCATGTGGTGCATGAAACGAGCCATGAGGAGCGGGTCGATCACTATCGCCGCAATGTCGTCTATTGCACGAGCAAGGAGTTGGTCGCGGATTTTCTGCGCGATCAGTTGGCTCTGGGACAATTGCGCAATAGCACACAGACCGCCGTGCAGTTTTTGAACGGGGGGACGCTTCGCGGCTCGCTGATGGTGCCGGGGTTGTTCAAGGCGATTGTCGATGAGGCGGACAGCGTGTTGATCGATGAGGCGGTCACGCCGTTGATCATCAGCAATTCACCCGATGACAACGTGAACGCCCCGATGTATCAGGCGGCGGATGCGCTGGCGCAACAGCTCGAGCCCGATCGCGATTTCACGATCGACTGGACCGTCCGCAGCATCGATCTCACACCCTCCGGCCAGCGCAAGCTCGATGCCCTGTCCGATGATGGAAGTGGTTTTTGGAAGGGCAAACGCCGTCGTGAAGAGGTCGTCACCAGCGCGCTCACCGCCCGGCACTGCTACGTTCGCGATGAGCAGTATCTGATCGATCCGGAAGAGCAGACGATTCAGATCATCGACGAATTCACCGGGCGCGTGATGGCCGATCGATCCTGGCGGCACGGGTTGCATCAGGCGATCGAGGTGAAGGAAGGCGTGAAGGTCACGAGCGACAAAGAGAATCTCGCCCGCATCAGTTTCCAGCGATTCTTTCGCCAGTACAAACAGATGGGCGGCATGACCGGCACCAGTTGGGAGGCGGCGGGGGAGATCTGGCAGATTTATCATCTGCCGGTGGTGCGCATCCCGACGAATCAGCCCTGCATTCGCCGCCAACTGCCGACGCGGGTCTTCGGCACGATGGATCAAAAATGGGAAGCGGTCGTCAACCGCATCTGCGAATTGAATGAGAAAAAAGTGCCGGTGCTGGTCGGCACGCGCAGCGTGTTGGCGAGCGAGGAAGTAAGCAAACGGCTCGATGCCCGACAGATTCCGCATCAGGTTTTGAACGCCTCGCAAACCGCGCAGGAAGCGTTCATCGTCAGTCAGGCCGGTTTACCGAAGCAGATCACCGTCGCCACCAACATGGCCGGTCGCGGCACGGATATCAAGCTCGCCCGCGACGTTGCCGCCGCCGGTGGACTGCACGTGATTTCGACCGAACCGCATGGATCAGGCCGAGTCGATCGCCAGTTGTATGGCCGTGCCGCACGGCAGGGCGATCCGGGCAGCGCGCAGATGTTCACCAGCCTCGAAGATGATCTCTTCGTCCGCCATGCCAAGTTTCTCCGCAAATTAAAATCTGCCATCGGCAAGAAACGGTTGATTAAACTCGCTCAGGACAGGGCCGAGCACATGGCCCGTTTCAACCGCAAGCAGATTCTGAAGCAAGATGACTGGATGGATGAATCGCTGCCGTTTTAATCAGATTTACGTTCATGCCGCTCGCGGTTTAGCCGTCGAGTCCGTCGAGATCGTGAATCGGCTAAGCCGCAAGCGGCAAAATCTTCTAAACCCCGATCGCCTTCACCTTCCACTTCCCACTCTGCTCGAAAAACCGACACGGGTTGTCGTGGAACACCTTCACCGCCTCGGCTTCCGTATGCCCGCGCCGGCGGAATTCGATCGTCGTGTCGATCAGCATGTGCGGGCCCGATTCGCCCCAGTCGCTGGCGGAGTTGACGCAGATCATGTCGGTGCCGAACTGCTCTAAAATATCCACCCCGCGTTGTGGCGTGACTTTCGTCACCGGATAAATCGTCAGCCCGCACCAGAAACCGGCGGCCTTCGCCATGCGGATCGTGTGTTCCTCGCAGTGGTCGATCAGCACCCGCTCCGGTTTGATCCGCCGATCATTTTTTAAAATGTCGGTGATGATCGAAGTGCCTTTGTGTTTGTCTTCCAGGTGGGGCGTGTGGATCAGAATGAGTTGATTGTGCGTCGCCGCCACGTCGACCTGTTCCTCGAAGATGGTGATCTCGTTGCGGGTGTTTTTGTTCAGCCCGATCTCCCCGATGCCCAGCACGCGCGGATGATCGAGCAGTGGCGGGATCAGTTTGATGACCTCGCGCGAAAGATGAACATCTTCCGCCTCCTTGGCATTGATGCAGAGCCACGCGTAATGATCGATGCCGTATTTGGCGGCGCGCTTCGGCTCGATCTCCAGCAGATGCCGAAAGTAGTCGGCAAAGCTGGCGGCGCACGAGCGGTCATACCCCGCCCAAAACGCCGGCTCGCTCACCGCCACCACGCCGCAGCGCTGCATGAACTGGTAATCATCCGTGGTGCGGCTGACGCAATGAATGTGTGGATCGATATATCTCATGCAGCACCTCTGAAAACGCAAAAAACGCGACTCGCAAACACTCGCGCCGGGATCGGAGCCACAGGCGACGACCCGGATTCCGCGACAATGTGACAACCATCAACCCGCGCGCGCCGAGCGAGAAGGTGCCGGCGTCTTATCACTAAACGTCTCCTGAACCCTCTCCGCCCGATCCACCCCCTCCTCCAGCAAAATCGAAATCGCCTTTTTCAACTTCGCAACGCGCGGGTCGTTTTTCAAAAGTGCCGACCCGTCATTACCCCTCTGAACGCGGTCCAAATCCGCCGCCAAAGAGAGACATCGCCATCGCATCTCGAGATAGTATTGATCGAGGATTTCCTGGGCGTTAAGCATGGTCGCGATTGTAGCACCTATTGACGCCGAGCGTGATCTGATTCGTCGGGCCCAAAAATGATTCCAATAAAAAACGCCCCGCAATAAAGGGGGCGTGGGGTAGTTCCGCCGAAGCGGTTTCTTTACGCGTACAAAAGTACCTTACTGTGATAAGGGTACAATCGCCGCTCAGATACACTGAAGGTAAGTGTAGTATCGGCAGTGATCCTGTAAAGTGGGCGGGACACCATTATTCAAAAGGAATTTGCATGGCACATCAGCAACCGGTGATTCTCGGGATCGATTTAGGGGCAAAATCGATTGGCTGGGCGGTCATGGCCTGCGACGCGGACGCTGAGGGGCGGTGGGAACCGATTGGCCTGCTCGACGCCGGTTCCAGGTGTTTTAAGGCGGGCGTGGATGGCAATCTCGAGCAGGGCAAGGATGAGGCACGGGCCGTGGCGCGGCGTATTCAACGGGGGATGCGACGCCAACTGTATCGGCGCGCTCAACGGTTGCGGAGATCGATTCGGGCGCTGGCCGAGTGCGGGCTGCTGCCCGGCGCGGTGGCTTCGCCGCCGGAATCTCGGCATGACTATCTCACTCTGCTGGATCAGCGCGTGAAGGCTTTGATGATTGCCGATCGCGAAAGCGCCGGGGCGGTGCAGGATTCACCGATTTATCAAGTTCGCCGTCGGTGTCTCGATGGAAAGCGGTCGGTGGAGGAAATCGGGCGCGGCTTGTTCCATCTCGCCCAGCGCCGCGGCTTCAAATCCAATCGCAAGGACAGCACCAAAGAGGATGAGAAGGGAAAGGTGAAAGGCGGGATTGCGCAGCTCGGGAAGGAAATCGACGCATCCGGATCGCGGACGCTCGGTGAATATTTCTCGACGCTCAATCCGCACCTGACGCGCATTCGCAACCGCTGGGCGGCGCGGTCGATGTACGAGGTGGAGTTCGTGCAGATCTGGGCGGCACAATCCGGGCATCATCCGACCGTCATGACGTACGACGCGATGAAAAAAATCTATCTCGCCCTCTTTCATCAACGCCCGCTGAAATCGTCCGCCGACCTGATCGGATTCTGCGATTTGGAACCGCAACATCGGCGGGCTCCGATGGGTTGTCTACTGTTTCAGCGATTTCGCATCGTTCAAAAAATCAACGATCTGACTTGGACGGATGAACATGGCGGGCTGTGCGGGCCCATGCAATTTGACGATCCTCGCCGCAGCGCTCTGATCGATCGGCTGGATGCTGAAGGGGATTTAAGTTTCGCCAAGGCAACCGTCGCACTCGGCCTGCACAAAAAGGTTAAATTCCTGCTCGAAGACGGCGCGGCGAAGACGCTGCCCGGCAATCGCACCGTCGCGCGACTTCAAAAGCCGCTGGGCAAACACTGGGAGCAGTGGACCGCAGTTCAGCGCGAAAGGTTCGTCAATGAACTCATCAGCGACATGGATCAGTCCATGTGGGAAAAGCGACTGGTCGACCACTGGCGGCTGCCGCGTGAACTCGCTGAAGAGATTGCGGAAATCGGATTGCAGCAGGGTTACGGCTCGCTCAGCCGTCGTGCCATGCGGCGGCTTCTGGTGGAAATGGAAGCCGGGGTGCCCTTCGCCACCGCTCGGAAAAAACTGTACGGTGACCGCCACAAAGGCCGTCCCGCGCTCGCCAAGCTTCCCGGTGCTATAAGGCCGGAGACACGTCGATTTATAGGCGAGATCAACAATCCCGCCGTCGTTCGCGCGCTGACTGAATTGCGAAAAGTCGTGAACGCCATCATCTTGAAATATGGCAAGCCGGTTCGCATCCGCATCGAACTGGCCCGCGATATTCGCAATACGCGCAAGCAGCGACAGAACATGACCGAGAATATCAAGAAGCGCACCGGTGAACGCGCGGATTTTCAGAAGTCGATGGCTGAAAAGCTTCCCGGAATATTCGGCAGTCGCGATTCGAAGCGTTACGAGATTGAGAAATGGGCCCTGGCTGAAGAATGCAACTGGGTCTGCCCGTACACCGGCCGGTGCATCACCCCGGAATCGCTCTTCGGCGCGCACGCGGAATTTGACGTCGAACACATCATCCCACGCAGCCGTCGACCGGATGATTCGTTCGGCAACAAAACCATCTGCGACAACAACGCCAATCGGGCCAAGGGAAATAGAACCCCGTTCGAAGCCTACCACGGCACCCCCCAATGGGATGAAATCATCGGGCGCGTCAAACGGTTTCAAGGCGGGGCCGCGCGATCCAAATTGCGCCTTTTCGAAGTCGAGGAAATTGACGAAGGTTTCACCCACCGCGATCTCAACGACACGCGATATGCCTCGCGCCTCGCGAAAGAATATCTCGGGCTGCTCTACGGCGGCGATAACGGGGTCAACGAAGCCGGTACGCAATGCGTCCAGGCATGTTGCGGGCAGATCACCGCCACGCTGCGCAACGAATGGGGCCTGAACAAAATCCTCGGACCAGACGGCGAGAAAAATCGGGAGGATCATCGTCACCATGCGGTAGACGCGATCGTCATCGCGCTGGCCGGCCCGCGCGCCGTCCGGTTGCTGGCGACGGCGGCGGGGAATGCAGAAAAGGAGGGCCGTCACCGCTATGCCCACCTGCCGGAGCCGTGGGGCAACTACCGGCGCAACATTGAGGAAGTGATCGCGGCCATTGTCGTTTCCCATCGCGTGAACCACACGCTCTCGGGCGCGCTGCACGAGGGAACCAATTTTTCACCGGCGAAAAATAGGGCCAATGTGAAGAGCGGGAAGTCCGAAGAAGTTCACCACGTCAGGAAAAAATTGATCGGCATCACCAAAGGTCAAATTGAAAACATCGTCGATCGACGCGTTAAGAAAGCGGTGTTGGATTTTCTCGGCGGGCGCGATCCGAAACTTGCATTCAAGGAAGGGGGTGCGATGCCAACCCTTCCGAATCGCAATAACCCGGAGTGGCCCGTGCCGGTCCGAAAAGTGCGGGTGTGGGAAAAGGCGTCGCTCATCCGGGTCGGTGAGGCGACTCAGGAGCGATTTGTGGCTCCCGGAGAGAACAATCATTTGGAATTGGTTCAAAAAAAGGTTTCCTCGGGGGCGGTTTCGCTCGATATTTCAAATGTGGTCTCCCGATTTGAAGCGACACGACGATTGAGAGCCGGGGAGCCGGTGGTGCGTCGAGACTGGGGGCCTGATCGAGAACTGTTGATGACGCTTCGCCGGGATGACTATTTGGAACTGGAGATCAATGGCATCCGGCAAGTGATGCGCGTGATGTCGATCGGGCACAATTGGATACAGACGCAACCACATACGTTCGGTGCCGCCAGCATGGAAAAAGCGGATCGAAATGCGTGGCTGTTTCAAAGCGGCAAACGCTTCATGGCCGCCAATCCCCGCAAGGTCACCGTCTCTCCCATCGGAGAAATCAGGCCGAACAATGAATGATCGAATCATCGAGCTTTCGAGTTGTCCGGCCTACGTTTCGGTGGACAACGGGCTGATCACGTTGGATTTTAAGACGGTGTTGCCGCGCGTTCAGGTGCCGCCGGGCGAAATTGCGGCGGTCGTGGCGGCGCATTATGCGGTGACTTTCACGCGCGAAGCGGTCGCCTTGCTGGCCGACAGCGGGGCGCAGGTGGTCATCTGCGACAAGCGTGGCCTGCCCGCCGCGATGTTGATGCCGTTGCGCGGGTTTCACCAGCCCGCCACGCGCCTGATGCAGCAGGCGGCGACGAAGGAACCGGTGCGCAAGCGACTCTGGCGGCAAGTCGTGCGCAGTAAGGTGCGCGCTCAGGGCGCGATGCTTCACCAACTGCGCGGCGATGCCGCCGGCCTAAGGCAGATGGCGATCGACGTGAAATCAGGTGACACCGGCAACATTGAAGGTCTGGCCGCGCGAATCTACTGGCGCAAACTTTTCGGTGACGACTTCCGCCGCGACCCCGATGGGTTCGACCAGAACCGTTTTCTCAATTACGGCTACGGTGTTCTGCGTGCCCTCACCTGCCGTGCCATCTGCGCCGCCGGGCTGCATCCGGGCCTCGGCATTCATCACCATCACCGCGCCAATGCCTTCTGCCTGGCCGATGACCTGATGGAGCCCTTTCGGCCACTCGTCGATGAAATCGTTTTTCAACTTTGGAACGAAAAAATGGGGGTCGCCGAACTGACCCCCGTATTAAAAAAACGCCTTCTGGCGATCCTGACCCGGCGACTCACGCTCGATGGCGAATCGCGCGGGTTGCTCGATGTGCTTGCACGCCTATCGATCTCGTTGGCGAGCGTGATCGAAGGGCGTCGAAAAACATTGAGTCTGCCGCAGTGGGACTGTCCGGTCCCCGCGCTCCAGGCTGCACCTTTACAAGCCGAACCTTCCAATCCGGTGGAACCGTGAAACGTTGGCGGATGTCGCAGGCAGGCGATGAATCATCCTTGTCCAAGGCGGAACTTCGACGCACCCGGAATGTGGGTTTTCAACCTCCCAGTGGATATCAGGCCATGTGGCTATTTGCGATGTTCGATCTTCCGATGAAGACCCCGATGCATCGGCGGCAATACACCCGCTTCCGTAAATTCCTGCTGCGCGAAGGGTTCAGCCGGCTGCAGTTCAGCGTGTACGCGAGGTACTGCGTTTCAGAAGAATCCAGCGCTACCCACAGCCAGCGCATCCGCGATTGCCTTCCCCCCGAGGGGCAAGTTCGGCTCCTCGCGGTCACCGAGCGACAATTCGGAAAGCAACGAATTTTCATGGGCTTGAAACAAAAACCGACCGAAGCGGCCCCGCTGCAGTTGATGATGTTTTAAAAACCACCACTTTAAGCCGAGTTGTGCTTCGCAACACTTTAATTTGCGCCTCTTAAATCTTTCACAAACCCCTGGATGACAGGGGATTGGAGAGGTTGGAGTGTATCTGAGCGGCGATTGACCGCAAACCACAGCTGACGTTAGGAACGAGTCACCAAACGAGATAGTGTATCTGAGCGGCGATTGACCGCAAACCACAGCTGATCCCGTCGATGTTCCGGTGCGGCCTCAAGTGTATCTGAGCGGCGATTGACCGCAAACCACAGCTCCCGTGCGCCACGAC
>JANXVV010000607.1 GCA_025351525.1 Humisphaera sp.
CCGATCCGCAGTCTTTACAACTGACAACGGACCACTGACTTCCTTAGAACAAATCAATCCTCGATTTTTCGTCCAACACCACAATCGCACGCTTCCAGTCGCTGGTCTTGACCATCTTGTTCCGCGACCGCCGTGATTTACCCTTGCGGGTCATCGTGCGAACATCGACGACTTTCACATTGTACAAGGCCTGAACCGCATCCTTGATTTGATGCTTGTTGGCCCCGCAATGCACTTCAAACGCATAGGCGTTTCGAGTCGCCTGCTGGTGCGTGCTTTTCTCAGTCACAAGCGGCTTGATGATGACGTTTAGATTGTCCATGGTCCGTTGTCCGTTGTCAGTGGTCCGTTGTCAGTTGAAGGCTGCCAGTCTTTACAACTGACAACGGACCACTGACGACGAACCAGATAATTAAGCGATAATCTGTTGCAGGCCGGCCTTCGTCACCAGCAAAATTCGGTTCCGCAGAATGTCCCACGCATTGAGCTGCGACACAGTGGTCAACGTCGTGCGATCAATGTTTCGGGCCGACTTCTCCAATGCTTCGTTCTTGCCATCAAGGGCGAACAGGCAGCTTCGATCAATTCCCAGGGCCTTGTACACCGCAACCATCTGCTTGGTCTTGGCCTTGTCGATCTTGAAGTCGTCGACAACCTTGACTTCTTTCGCCTGAAGCTTCAGCAGGATCGCGCTGCTCGTGGCCAGACGGCGGGCCTTCTTCGGCAAAGCCTGACGCCAGTCCTTCGGCCGCTTCTGCTTGGCATGACCGCCACCGACGCGAACCGGTTGACGAATCGCGCCCTGGCGGGCGTTGCCGGTGCCTTTTTGGCGGAAGATCTTGCGGGTCGAACCCTCAACCTCACCGCGGGCCAGCGTGCGGACAGTGCCTTGCCGTTGGTTGGCATGGTACATGACCAGCGCCTGCTTCAAGAGATTCTTGCGGACCGCTCCGCCAAGCCTGTTCTCGTCGACCTGGATCGTTTCGATCTCCTGGCCACTGTTGTTATATACCGGAACTTCGATCATGACTTTGTCCGTGGTCAGTGATAAGTTGCCAGTTGTTAGTTGTTGGTTGCCAGTAAATACAAAAACATTTTTTCACTGGCAACTGGTAACTAATAACCGGCAACTAACTCCTACTTCTTCTTCACATCAGCCACGCGGATGCGGGCCGTCTTGCTCTTGCGAACGTACACGAGCCCACCGTTGGGTCCGGGCACCGCACCTTTGATTAACAGCAGGTTATTTTCAAGGTCGATGCGAACCAGCGGATGATTGCGGGTCGTGACCTGTTCGGCGCCCATATGGCCGGCCATGCGAACACCCTTTTTCGGTTTGCCGCTCTGACCGCGCCACGTGGCTCGGCTGGCGATCGAACCGGGCGAACGATGCTTACGTTCGGTGCCGTGCGAGGCGCACTGACCACCGAAGTGGTGGCGCTTCATCACACCGGCAAAACCCTTGCCTTTGCTCGTGCCGATGACGTCGACAAAGACGACTCCTTCAAAGATATTGACCGTGAGTGTGGCACCCAGCTCTTGAACGGGGGCTCCATTCTGGCGGGCCTCGGCGAAGTGTCTTTGCGGGCCGACGCCGGCTTTGGCGGCATGACCCATGAGCGGTTGCGTGCTGAATTTGGCTTTACATTCATCAAAGCCGAATTGAATGGCATTGTAGCCATCCTTGCCTTCAAGCGACTTCACCTGAGTCACCGTGCAGGGACCGGCTTGAACGACGGTGACCGGAACGATCGCGCCTTTTTCGTCGTAGACGCGGGTCATTCCAATTTTTTTGCCTAAGAGGGCTGGTGTCATCGGTTTAGACAGAGGAGTGGGATTGAAGGTCCGACTCGTGTCTCTCCATTGAGAGTTTTTAGTTTGCTAAGCCGCTGGCGGCTAAAGCAGGTCGACAAAATCTCCGGGACACGCGCCCCTTTTCGGGGAAATGGGTTCTTGGATGAACCCCGCAGTCCGGAGGACTTTCGGGCATCAATAAAAGGATCAGGCCTTGATCTTCACAAACACACCCGCCGGCACCACCAGGCGATTGAGCGCCTCGATCGTGCGTGCCGTCGGCTCGAAGATATCGATGACGCGCTTGTGCGTCCGCATCTCAAACTGTTCGCGGGATTTCTTATCGATGTGCGGGCTTCGCAACACCGTATACCGCTCGACGCGCGTGGGCATCGGGATCGGCCCACAGACGCGGGCATTCGTGCGCTTGGCATGTTCGACGATTTCCTTCGCCGACGCATCCAGGGCACGATGATCGTAAGCTTCCATCCGAATTCGAATCCGATCGCCGTTCATATTGCTTCCAGTCGCCTGTCGTCGGGATCTAAAGGCGTCGTCCAACGCCTCATCACCAACGGGAGGGGAGAAGATAGCGATAATGAACGGGATGTCAAGACCTCGGAAGAATGTGTGAATCGAAATTATTTCACGGCTGTCGCAAAGGGTGCCGCCGGTGCCCCACCGGCGGATTCCGGAACGGAATGCTGGTGGCCCAAATCGCCGCAGATATGATAGTTTTAACCCAGACAGAAGCTTCCGACGGATGCACTCATTGCCGAACCTCCTCTTGCGACAAATGCCGCACCGCGCGCCTCCTCAGGAATTGATCCCGCTCGATAGCCCGCTGGCCGCGACGATCCCGGTAAATCCCGGGCGCATGCACGGAGAGCCGTGCTTTCACGGCACGCGCGTGCCGCTTCAGACGCTCTTCGACCACCTGCGCGCCGGAGACGGCTTCGATAAGTTTCTCGACGGATATGAGGGCGTCACCCGCGAACAGGCGGTAGCCGCAGTCGACCTTGCCGCTCGCGGTTTGCTTGCCGGGCTTGGACTCTTGTGAACATCCTTCTTGATAACTGCGTTCATCGGCACGTGCGAACCTTCTTCCCCGGCCATGACGTGAAGACCGCTCACTTACACCGCAACAA
>JANXVV010000616.1 GCA_025351525.1 Humisphaera sp.
GTCGTGGCATGGGCTACCAGCCCATGTTTTCGGATTTCAACATAAAAAAACATGGGCTGGTAGCCCATGCTACGGCGAACGCAGCTGCGTTTCTAAACACGCTCCAAAAAACTTCGTCGCCGTTCAGGGGTTTATCTTCCCGTCATCGTCGCGCAATTCCCATTTTTCCCCGAAAAATCCAGCCGCGGCGATTTTGCCGGGATCGTGCGCGGAGGGTGGTGTGGTCAGATCGACCACCGCGTAATCCGGCAGCTTCGGCACCTGCCGCGAGTTGGTGCTGTTCGTGTCTTCGCGGAAGGTGAAGCCGCTGTTGAGGACGATGTATCGTTCGGGGTTCAAAGGGTTCGGGTAGATGGCGATGAGGCCATGGGTGGCGGCGTCAAATTTGCGCGAGCCGAGTGTGATTTCTTTCGCGTTCCAACCGATGGGCAGCTTACGGATGATCCGTGCCATAAATTTATTGCTGGATGGATCGCCCCACAAAATCAGATTACTGCCGGCAATATCCGCATCGGTGATTTCGGAGTCACTCTTCACGATCGCCTCACCGCGAAAGATGTTGTGCCATTGCCGGATGGCATGGCCGGCCTCCTCCTTCGACCACGCCCCGACTTTCTCATTCAGTGGCATTCCGGTGGGAAGAACCATGATGAAATGGTCGAGAAACGCATCGTCGATCGGACCTTGAAGACCAGGGCGTTTGCCGGGTAGGTTGAAAAACTCATTGAACCGGCCCAATCGATCCACAGGCGTCTGCTGAGCCTGGTGCTGGGCTGGTTGCCACCCTTCGGATGTTTTTTCATACCGCAGCTTCCATTCGACCGGTGGTGAGATGTGCATCTTATCGGCGGCAATTTGCCTGCCGTCGATGTTCACGAAGTCAGGCCCGCCCTTCAATGTTGTGCCGGTCGGCAATGTGATCGCCAGCGCCGTCACATTCTGCGTCTTCACCCGAATCGTTTTCCCATCGATCTCCGCCTCGACATGCGCCTTTTGCCAGTGATGCTCCATCCCCCCGATCGTGATCCAGAACATCCGGTTGTATCGCAACGTCCAAGTTTCAAAATTGATTTTCGTGGGAACCGGATTTTGCCCCTTCGCCGCTAACGCATCCAATCTCTGATCGAGTTCCTTCTTCGCCACCGGCTCATATTTATGCCCGACGTTCTTCCCCCAGATGCGCGCGAACGGCACGCCCGCCTCCTTCGCCGCCTTCTCCATGATCGTGCCGCTCTGCTGCTGCGGATCATCCGTTCCGGCATAGGCGATCAACGGCACATTCGCCAGATTGTCGATGTAATCCGGGGCATCATACCAATGCCATAACACCTGCTCATACCATGGCGTCGTCGCCAGTTCACCCTTCTCGGCCAGCTTCTGATAGATCTTGGTTTCGCAAAATCCCGCGCCGGGTGAAGTTGCACACCACAGGTCGGAGTAATGAACCGCCAAGTGCCACACCGCCGCGCCGCCCATCGAAAAACCGGTCATCACGATGCGGCTTTCGTCGATCGGATATTGCTGCTTCAGTGAGTCGAGAATCTCCAGCGTGTCGATTTCACCGGCGAATTTATTGGCGCAGCAATAGCGGCCATACGGCTGGACGACGAACTTGTCTTCCGCTGTGCCGGGCTTGCCGTTGATGAACTTCAGCTCGAGCAAATCCTCACCGCGCCCATGACAGAAAAAATCAACGCGATACTTTTTCGCCTCGCCCGGTTTGTATGATTTCGGAACCGCCAGCAGATAGGGTTGAACCGACCCGTCAATATTCGACAGATAACCGCGCGGCCCACCGCCCGTCACCCACGGCGACTTGCCATCCCGCAACTGCCTGGCCCGCTCCATGCCGTCAGCCAGCGCGGGTTTGATCTTCTTCACATCAATCTGCTCGTGATAGACCAGCGGGTAGCGAAGGGCGTTGAGATAGATTTCCACATCCGGCAGAAGGGCGAGCAGCGCGGGCCTGTCGCGCAACTCCGTCCGCAGGGCGGCGACCTCTTTCGTCAACGCCGTCACCGCCGTTTCCAACTGCGCTTGATTGACCGGTGATAACGGTTGAGTGGCCGGCGGAAGCAGCTTGACGCCGCCCGCCGGTGGCTTCGGGGGCGCGGCCGCCACGACAAAAACCGTGAATCCCATGAGTGCTGTAACGAGTATGCCGCGCCGGTGGGTTTGCATCGTTCAAACGATGGCCGTCCAACGGCTTTTCGTCAAGCCCGCGACTGATTCACGGCCAAGTTCCAACCGATCTAAAAAGCGTGGGAAGCAGTCGATCGGATCACGGAGAGTGGAACATGCGCATGCGTATCACCATCGGGTATGGCCTTGGTCTGCTGGCGGGAATGGGTTCGGTCGCCGGTTGCTCGACGGCGAGCTATAACGGTTATTCACCGAGTGCCCGCTCATTTTCAGAAAACCCGGGGATGAGGGATTACTATGTGGGGATGAACCTCAACTTCTCGGTCGATCGACAAACCGAATATCGCCGAGCGGCATCGGCGGACACCGGCACGCCGCTGGCGGATCCGGCGAGCCCGCTGCCTGCGCAAACCAGTGCCGCAGCGGTGGCGGCGGTGAACTGAAAAACAAGACGAAGAATTTGCCCACGAAGGAACACGAAGAAGAACACGAAGAATTGGAATACAAATACGAATGTATTTTATTCGTGTCCTTCCTTCGTGTCCCTTCGTGGGCGGCATTTTTCTTCCTGCATGAAACTGTGCGCGCCGGGAATGGAATTCCCTGAACGCCCTGCCATAATTACCGCCAACGAAAGGCGGAATTATGGACCTCGGCATCATCTGTCAGAATTGCGGGATCGAAGCGCCGTCGAAGTACGTCGAGTTTCACCAGAACATCGGCGCGCTGGTGGTTCGGTGGGGCAAGTCGTACAAGGGCCATCTCTGCAAGCGATGCCTGCACAAACAGTATTGGTCGATGACAAGCACCACGGCGGTCGCGGGTTGGTGGGGCACGATTTCATTCGTGCTGACGCCATGCTTTATCGTCAATAACACGGCCCGTTATGTGGCGGCGTTGGGGATGCCCGGCGTGCCGGAGGGGGCAGTTCCGCCCGTCGTCACCGACGAGGTGGCCCGCCGTGTGGGACCGCAGATCGAGGCGATTTTCAAACGGTTGAACAACCAGGAAAAGCTGGAAGTCGTCGCCCATGAATTTGCGCCCAAATGCGGCGTGACGCCGGGTCAAATCGTCAGATATATTCAACTCGTCGCCCGAAACGCACGTCAGAACGCCGAGGACAACAGACCCACCGGCGGTTTCCCCGTGATGCCCGCGCTCCCGATCAAAATGCCTCCACCATTGCCGGCGATTCCGATTGAGGAGGGGTAATGCTGTGGTGGGACGAATATCAGCGACCTGTCATGCTACTGTGGACACTGCGAGACATTTCCGCTCGGTACAACACCCCTCGGTTCTCTTCACATGATCAAAAACATCTTGCGTCCGCATTGTCATGGATTATCATGGGAAATCGGGTGCCCGCATATTCATGAAAGGAACGGAACCATGCGACATGTTGCTCGAATCTTCGTTGCGTTCTTCGGAATCCTCGCATTGACAACGGCATCCGCATTCGCCGATCCCAAGATCGAGACGCCAGTGATCGGCCCCGCGGGCCATTGGGAAGCCTGCGCCCTCAGTCCGCGCGGCGGTCATGTCGCGATGCTGTTTGCGAAGGGCAGCCGATTCATCGTCTCCGTGGATGGTGTCGAGAGCCCGCGCATGGATCAGCTCCTTGCCCCCGACGGCAATCCATTCGGCGGCGGCGCTTCTTTCAACAATCCCAACGCGGGTCTCCTTCAGATGCCCTTCCTCTTTTCCGACGACGGCGCTCACAACGCGTATTTCGCGAAAGTCGGTGATGAGTACATCCTCATCGAGGACAACAAAGAACTCGTTCGCGGCAAGTTCCAGGGCGGCACCCTCGGGGTTCTCACTTTCTCCGCCGGCGGCAAGCACCTCTTTTACACCGAACCCGATCCTGGCGGCGGATACCACGTCATGATGGACGGAAAACCCGGGCCGAAAAGTCATATTGTCCCGAAGGTCGTCACCAGCCCCGACGGCGCTCACCACGCCTACGTCGGAACTCAAGCCGACGGAAACGACACGCCATGGGCGGTCGTCGACGGAAAGCAGGTCAAATACTTTGGGGATGAATTGCAGTTTTCCGCCAAGGGCCATCTTTTCGCGCTGCTGAAGGCCAAGGGGGAAATGGGGCTGAATGTTGACGGCAAAAATGTCCTCGTCGCCAACAACATCTCCCAATTCCAAATCTCTCCAACCGGCGGCGAGATTTCAGCGATGGTTTACGTCGCCAAGACGAATAAGACATTTCTCTGGGTCAACGGCAAGGCCGTGCCGGAGACCGAGGGCAGCATCGTCCAAAATGTCTATTTCAGTCCGGACGACAAACACTGGGCCGTGCTGTGCAGCCCCGGCGGCACTGGCGCATTTCTGATCATCGACGGAAAAAAAGGCCGGAAATATGGCGCGATCAACGCGGGAATGGGCGCGATCATCAACGGGAGCCCCACCGCACGCGCGTGGGCTCTCGGAAATGCCCCGGGCACTCAGATCGTGCTGGAGCAAGCCGCCGTCAGCCTACCCGGTTTCACGCCGGACTCGGCCAAGTTTCTGTACGTCGCGCAGGTCGGCCTCAAGTCGTTTCTCGTGACCAACGACGACGAATCCAACGGCTACCCGGCAATCGCGCCCGTGGTGTCGCCTGACGGAAAGCACATCGCCTTTCTCGCAACCACCGGCACTCCCAAGACGGTGGTGGTCTTCGATGGAAAGGACGTCGCTCTGAACGGCCGGCAGGGCGTGCCGTCCGGTGGAACCACCGGCCTGGCCATAGCTCCCGACAGCGAACACTGGATCTTCACCAACGGCGGCGTTCTCTATCTGAACGGCGTCGAGCAGAAAGAGGTCGCCTGCGCCGGGCAGTATGTGTATAGCCCCGACAGCCAGCACTTGCTGCTCATCGGTGCGTCCGTCGCCGATCCGAATCACGGCGGCTTGTTCCTTGATGGCAAGCTTGTCGGCACCGGCCCCGGTGCCTCAAACCCCATCCGCCCCCTGTTCACACCCGACAGCAAGCACGTTTTCTGGGTCGGCCATCGCCCCCCAGAAACCAGCACGGATTTCGACGGCGGCGTGCTTTACGTCGACGGCAAGCCAACCGCCGTGCACTTCGTCGATACTGATGCCATGATGCCGCGCAACTGGCAGGTGTCGCCCGATGGCGTGCTGACCTTCATCGCCCGATCCGGCGGCGATCTCAAGCTCTTTCATGTAACCCCAGGCGCTGATACCAGCCTCACGACGATGCTGGCAAACGCGCAAGATGCCGGGAAAAAGAAGTAACGGCGATCGACTTCGCGGTCTTCGCCTCGGCAAACGGGGAAAGCGTGAAGGATGACGCGCTCCATTCGGCTCGTCCGCCCAGGTTCCGAAATAGAATTGCTCGGGATTCTTCGACCTGGGATTCCAGACGGACTTACACCCTGACCGTTGCGGTGGGGCCGCAACGGAAAATCAGCGCGTGGCAACTGGGGAAAGGTTGGAATCGCAGCCGTCGGCTGCCTCCCTCACCAAACCTGTATCGGCTTCTTTCAGGCTAGTCTTCAAGGAGGCCAAAAACCGCGATTCCCGCCGAATTCTTAATAGCAGCGACAGGAGTCGAACCACCGCCCGACGCCATTTCGCTACCCCAATGGCGAGCAAATACATCGTTTTTCGGCTTCTTTCGAGGTTTTGTGGCGATGGAGGACCGAACTTTCACACCCATTTTTGAGAACTTTCACACCCATTTTGACTTTTCGACCGCCTTAAACTGCCCCGACTTCCGTGCCTGACCATGCCCTCAGTTTTATGCGAATTCGCACCGCTTGTTAGAGGTTGGGACAGCAATAGCCCTATGGTCGCGGAACGCGCTACCGCTTCGTCTGTGAACGACCATCGCTCTCGAAAATGGCGGTCGATCTGCTTGGCATGAAATACTCACGACCTCCCCAACAGTTTGACTGCATCATCAACTTCGTGACGGGCGACACGGACATGGTTCCCGAACACCCCGAAGGGCGACGGCTGCGCCTGAAGCGGGAATCCGCAGGAGGCGTCATGAAGCCTTCTCGAACCACGAAGCCATCAATGACGCGAGGAAAACTGCGATCACTCTTGCATGGCGACTCGCCTATGACGGCAAGCCATTCCCCATCCACATCGATCTCCAACTCCTGAGCGGTGCGTACTCGTCTACCGAGCGATTTACGCTCGGGGACGCATCATTCACGACGCGTATCGACCGCGAGGATGACATGGTCGGCTCAATCGGCGCGAGTGCGATTCGCAGGTCGCGGCTCGCGTCCGTGCCTGCTGATGTCATTCATTGCATTAGGCTTCGTTGATGGCTGACCTCCCACGGAGAAGAAGTTTGGAAACGACGAACGCCACATCGTTCTCGTAGGGCAGAACGATTCCATCGCCTTCGGCGAGTAGAGGATGGTATGAAGATACTACTCAAGCTATCACTTGCGCTGCCCAAGAACGTCAGGTTGAGGGATGGCGAACCCAGTCCAGCAGGCGTCGAGGTTGGCTACTTCATGGAATTGCACAGTCTTTCGGGGCGAGAATCTCGAAGAAGGCTGAAGTGCTTTGCCCGATGCGCAGACCTAGAGATCGCGCTATAGTGCGAAACATGAAGAAGGAGCCGCGTTGCCGCTCCTACTTCGCTTGTCGTCATTCGGCAGGCGCAATCCGTGCTGCCCTCGAAGCTTTCTTACTGCTTTCACCGCGCGCGCCGATAAAGAACAGATGTTCTATTCGCTGAGGATACTCTCCGCTCTTGTACGCGCGACTAATCTCGCCTGCGATGGAACGATCAAGAGCGGATAGATCACGCCAGACGCAGATAGCGTACCGAAGCAGTTCGACCCTGCGCTGATAGCGGAAGCTCAGAATCTCTCTGCTGTTTGGATTCGTTGGGATGCGGCACCGCATCTCCCACCCGTTTGATCGCCTGTGCAGGCCTACCGTAAGCACCGTGTCCACGGGCGTGCAGTGCATAAAACAGTCGCGGTAGTTCTTGAGACGACCAACCCACTTGGTCTTTGCGGCGCGCAGAATTTCCGCACACCCCATCAGATGCGTCTTTCCAGATAGTTTATTGAACGAAGGAGGAGTCTGCTCTTTGTAAGCCGTTCCAACAACGCGAGCCAAGGCGTCCAGCGAGCAGTTGACGGCGGTAAGATAAGACTCGAAGTCCCAGTAGATCGCACGGCTAGTGATATCGTCCGTTTCCGTAGAGAAGAGGTTACCATCAGACTCCTCCACATTCGCGCGGAGCTTGCCGAACGCATCACCGTATCTGGCGTGAATCGCACGCAGTCGGAACGCCGCATGATCGACATGGTGGCGATAGATGCGAGGGTACTCTCGCGCAAACCAGCAAAACTCCGCGTATTGCTCGACATCCCGATCCTCTAACTCGCGGCGAATCCGATCCAACTGGCGCACCAGTCGTACTGGGTACGCATTTTCAAGACGGTTGAGCGACGATGGCAGCGACGGGATTGGGATGAACGTGTGCATGTCTACGGCTACGTCGTGTGATCTACTCCCAAAGCTTCAAAAAACAGCTTCATCGCTTCGAACTCATTCCAATTGAATTTGTAATTCAACGGCGGAAGTTCGCAGTGCAACTTGATGTAGTGCAGCAGCAGGCGACCCTCTACCGCGTACGCAGCCTTTTTAGTCGCCGCCGTTACCCAACGGACCCGCAGCGACGACATAGGGAGATGGCGTTCGAAACGAAAGAACGCGAAACGCCAGCCCGCCATGTGCCCTTCGTCTCCGCGTTTCGTCAGGCAGCGATAGAAGTCTTTCAAACGCTGGCGTAGGCCGTCAGTTTCGCCTACGTCTAAGAACCCGAACGAATCTGTGCCGATGGCGCGACAGATCGGCTTGTCTGTGGCGATCACGTAGGCACCAGGCGCAGTCGGAACGGTCTTAAAGTCCAACGTCGAAAGCGGCGTCCAATCTGTCCAACCAGCCCAGTCGTAATCGGTCATGGTCAAAACCTCGGTCCAGATTATAACGACACGTCCCCTTACGGTCCCAGTTTTTGGCAGGTAACGTGGCGACGATCATGAACTGGTTTCAAGGACCAATTGCCGATCATGCCATCTTTTGGTTCGGGTTGAAAGTCTTCTGGTGGAAGCGTTTCATTACGTTCTTCCAGTTGTTGCTCGGCTCGTCTATCTTTCTGGCTCTCGTGACGGCGGAACAGAAGCGAAAGTTGCACGCGAAATTTGTGGAGCTAAGACACAAGTCGGTAGGCGTTGTCGTGCCTGCCGTTGTCCACTTTAGAACCCTGTTGAAATGGATCATTCCAATTGCTGTCACCTTGGCTGCGGGGTTGGCATTATTGACGCGGCTGGTGGTCACACAGGGAACCAATCATCAATCAATCTCATTTTGGGGCGCATGGTTCATCTGGACGTTCGTGTTTCTGCTGGTATCCGTTCCGCTGGCGCAGATCGTCATCACGCTCTCGGCACTGCGAACGGGTATTCGTGGCGTTCAGCGGTACGCGCCACCCGCACTGGAATGGCTGCTACATCACGAGCGGTTCGACCGCAACGTAACCATGATGGTGTTTGTGCTGCTAACTCTCGTGACATCTCTTCAGATTTATCTCTCCTGATCGTGCCCGAGGACTCCGAGGGCGTCCAGCAGAAGTGAACACGTTCACGGACGGCGGGAAACCTGAGGGAACGACACGACGTGCAGGCGGAAGTCGAAGCCGTTCGAACGATTGCGCGATTCCAATTTTTGGACACTTTTCTATGACCCGCGTTCCCGCTTCGCGTGTAAGATTCCGACATGACCCAATTTGCAATCATTCTCGTCACGGCGTTGATGACCATTCTGGGAGTTGTCGTCGCCAAGATGCTCGAAAAACTCCTCATCGATCCGCTCCAAGAGTTTCAGCGGGTTCGCGGGCGTATTGCTAACGTGTTGACTCGTCACTGGGGTGTCGGCGGCGCGTTTGCCACCGAGGACGGTAAATTAATCCGCCCCGACCATGAGGAGATTCGCAAAGTGTCGGACGAAATCAACGGCTTGTCGTCCGACTTGCGAGGCTCGGTCGCGGTCATCCCTTTCTATCGGTTTTGGGTGCGATGGCTTGGATTGCCGAGCAGGCAGGAGATCAAAGTTGGCACAGGGGCTTTGGAGATGTGGGCGCGTGCCATGCACCGCGACGACATAGGGCCGACTTTTGACTACATCACCAAAGCCGACAAGTCGTTGAAAACGCACGTTGACTGGTATCACGACCATACGGGTGAACCCGATCCGCTCGATCAGAAAGCATGCACGGAGCATGAGGCCAAGCGCGCCGCAAGACGAGCGGCGAAAGAAGCGAAGAAGCAGGCGGAAGAATCATCAGTCGTTGCATAACTGATCCATTCAATCCAGCGGACCAAGGAAGGCCGCGAGCGTGAGCCACATTGCGGTCGGTTGGCGAGAACGGCGCGAGGGCTGCGGGCTCCGTGGGTCAGGGTCTACTCATTCGTGTGGGACATGGTAGTAGCCCACCTTATATCCCATCATCGTAATGATCTGCTGATGATGAAGAAGATTCAGTTTCTTGAAAAATGACAAGTTGTGCGGAAAGCCGACCGCATTATCAATTAAAGCGAATACAACCGTAAAGGTATCGCATTGGGGCGATTTGAGGCCAACAAGTGCTTTGAGCGACTTCGGCAACTTGTCACGCAACTGTGTACGGTACTCCTTCGATTCGTAAAACAGTTTTGCGGAAACGCTGCCTTGCGATAACAGATGACTCATCGTGGCGTTGCCCGAGTCTCGCTTAACGTGAATGAAATGTCGTTTGGCGGTGAAGATGTCGCAGACCTCAATCGACGTGTCGATTTTGACGAAATCTTTGTCCATCAGATGATGGCTGGCACCAAGCCGTGTGCAGGCATGCTCGTTGTACAAACCTTCGCGCTCGACTCGCCCACCCTTCTTCGCAGGCTTCATGGTGGCGATGGCCTTCGGATACTTTGGCAGGTAGCTCGCGGCGGTCAGCACCTTACCCTTAACCTTCTGCTCGAACTCCGCGCTTTTCCGTTTAGCGTAATCAGTGTCAACCTTGTACCACTTGCCGAGCGTAAGGACGTAAAGTTCGCCGCCGTCCACAACCTCCCATACGGCGCATTTTTGAAGCTGAAGCTGGCTCGTTGCGAGGCCACCACCATCCGTCACCCCCGTAATGCGGATCGATGAAATGTCTTGTCCGCTTTCCCCGATTCCGTCAAGATACTCGAACATCTCGACCACGCTGAGATCTGTCATCGATCCAGCCTTATGGCCTATATGGTGGATTGAATATTCATCAACCATTCCCCGCGCACTGATGTCAGGCAACGCCAGACAGAAGTTATTGCTGCTGCGGTCTTTGATCTGCTGTCCGAGCAAATCGTTGAGTCCAGCAATCCTCACTGGGTCTGCGATCAGACGTACGTTGTCGTATTCAGGGAATAACTTCGTATAGCGATCGGCATTGAAAGCCCCCCAGAGCTTGTCGCATTTGTCGCCTAACTCTGGGAAGCTCGCATCGTGGCTGAGCGAGCAAGCGGCTGAACCAGACACCCGCGTTCCAAGAAGGTTCTTGTTGTGTTGTTTCGCTTTGGCGGTGCGCCGAAGGTCAGCATTTTTAACAATACCTTCCAAGCTCGCCACCAAATCCAAGTAGCTATCAATGTCAAAAGCAGAGCGACCGCTGTCTTGGCTTGCAACAAGGTGCCTTTGGACTGGGGCCGTGCCGAAGTTGCGAGCTTGAATGCTGCGCAGCTTCTTCTCCGCAACGGAGTTCATCGTCACTTTCAGTCCAAAATCTGCTTCAAGCTCGTTCTCGGATAAGAGGCTGTGTCCGTAACCCATCGTGACGGCAAAAATGCGGGTCGCGTTCTTCGGCGGCAACTTCCGCTTAACGAGAAGCACAAAGGAGCATGAACGGTTCAACAGTTTTTCGGGATTGTCGATGTCGCAGTGATTCTTGATGTATGACAGCCATGGTGGTGAGGTTGTCTTATCGCGTTGAAGATACGCTTCACCTGAAAAGGCCACCGTACTGTTCAAGGAGATGAGCTTGAACCCATCTTTCCCTTTCAGCTTGTCTGTTTTAATCGCTGAACTGAAGTCAGTGACGTTCTCTTTGAACAGGTGAAAGGTTAGCTGCATCTGAGTACCTCAGGGTTTACCAAGTCTGCACGTCATCCTCTAGCCCAAGCTCTCGCAGCATCGCTCGCAGTTCATCCACCTGTTGCTTCGTCAAGCCGCCTTCAGGCCGAAGCTCGAAGGTCGCCTTCAGCGTCAGCCCTTTCTCCTTTGCGTACTTCGCCAGCACCTTCGTGTAGAACGTCATCCACTTGGCCGATGGCACCTGCCCCGTCCACTGAATGGCTGCGACGTTCTCGCTCGCCTTCTTTGGTCCACCGCCAGACCCGTCGTCACCTGAACCGCCAGTGCCGCCGCTTGCCTGCTTGCCAACGATGACGCTCGCGGTTCCTTTGGCCTCGCCTGAGATGACATCAACCGTGAACGAACCTTCGCCATCGCCTGCGACGTACGAGCCGCCCTGCTCCACGGTCCCTCCTGTCGCGGTCCACGTCGGGTTCGGCACGGCCATCGAGCGTGCATGTTGATCGCGGCCTTCGATGCGGAACTGAATGCGTGCGCCAGGCTGAAGGTTGATCGAGTCAGGGAAAACCACGACGCTCGTTAGCTTCTGCGGCTCGACGTGTTTCGCGGCCTCCTCGGCGGTGACGATGAACACATCGTCGCTGATCTCCACGTCGGCGGCGTTCATCGGCTTCTTGAACACGAACGGCTCGTACCGACCGTGCCCCTTCTTCCCGACGTACGCCAGCAGCCCCTCGGTTACGCCGCGAGCAATCGTCTCCTTGACGGCCTCGGGCCGCAGGAGACGAGGGAACAACGGCGAGGCGTAGAAGGCGTCCCGAACAGACTTGGTGGACCACTCAACGAAGCCAGGCCATTTCCGCGTCAGCGTATTGGGGCTTACCGCTTTGACCACTTCATCCGTCTTGAGCAGGTGGTCGAGGATCATCCACGGGAGCGAGTCGGCGGAAGAAGAATGCATCTGGCCAAGGTCGATTGCCTTTACCTGATTGTCGCGGCTCAGGAGAAGGATCGTGTTGTACGACTGCCAAACCGCTTCCTTGATCGACCGTTTCGTCAGGTCGATGTTCTCGGCCAGCTTCGCACATTGGCCGTCATCGAGACGCAGTGCTTCCTCTTCGCCTTGGATGTCTTCCCACGCCAGGAGTTTCCGAGCTTCTTCCTTCAGCTTGGCCGTCGAATGCGGCGCAACCCAGATTACCCCCGTCTTATACGTCCGCGAGGACTTGCCGTAATCCTTGGTCATCAACTCGATGAGCTTCTTCGTCTCGCCGTCCTCCATCGTCTGATCGGGAGCCATCACCGCGAGCGTCAGCGATGGACGGTCAGTGACGTTGCTGCTCTTCTCGGGGAACAACACCACGTCCAGCCCCTCGGACTTGCTGAACGCCTTCTTGATCTCGGCCCGCACACGCTCGTCAATCTTCTGCGGACTGATGTTCGCTCGGCGGTCGGCCAGCAGCTTGTTCAGATTCGGCGACAGGCTGAAGCGGAATCGGCGGTTCTGCGAGTTGAGGTAGTAGCACGCCTGATTCAGCGTCTCCAAAACGGTATCGATGTGCCCGATGTCCCAATCGGGTTCGCCGATGGCCAGCCGAATTTCAGGTTCGGTCGCTTCGAGCTTGCTCTGGCCACCATTCGACTCAAAGAAGATGGCGGTCATCGCCTTGCGGTGGAGACGCGCCTTCTTGATGTCGGGCGATGCCTCCTGATCGAGGCGGGTCGCATGTGACTCTTTCTTTCCGCAGATATCGGTGGTGACTGCGCCTTCCAGTTTGCTTTCGCCGATCTGCTCAAAGACCGCCGTGCGGAAGATGCTGTCATCGAGCGGAGCCGTGCCAAGGCCGATCAACGGGTCGCGGTGTGCGCCCTTGTAGCCCTCGCTGTACGCTTTCGACACCCATAGGGCGAGCATCTTCAGAACGCCGCGCGTCTGCTGAAAGCGGGGAAGCTCCTGCCACTTCCGCTCAAAGACCGACAGCACGCTCGGATGGAACGGATAACTGGCGCGAAACTGCTCCCTCGCATGATCGACGGGAAACCACGCTGGAATCTGGTTCCGCTTCTCAGTGACCCACTCCGCGTATTCCGCGATGGTCTTCTCGGCGTCCTTCGTCAGCCCGCCTGGTTCCCACTCGAAAAGCCTGCGGCGAATGATCTCGCTCGTCTCTGCGTCCGAGGACATGATGATCGGCTTACCCAAGCGGTCCAGCAGTTTTTTGAAGCGGTCGTACTCGGTATGGTCCTCCGCACTCATCTCAAGAGAGCTTGCAGGAATCGAGACGCAGAGAACGACATTGTTTTGCCCGCGTGCTTCTTCAGAAAGATTCTGAAGGAAGTTATACAACTGGGTCGCCAGTCCCGTCTTGCTGTTGCGGCTGATGTAGTTCATCAACTCATCGAGCAAGATGAGGGTCGGGCGGTCCTTTGGAAGAAATGCGCGGATTACTTCCGCGCTCGGTGAGGTCTGCTGCGCCTCATGTTTCTCAACGATCTGAAAACCTTCCGCGCCGCCAAGCTGCCATGCGAGTTCTCCCCACGGCGTTTTTCGAAGCGGCTCGCCATTCTTTCCGCCGCGACCCGTCAGGGAATCGAATTCGGTGCCGACGAAAACGGCTGTTGCGGATTTTGGAACGCTGGTGACTGCGCCTTTGGCGAAAATCTTGTCCGCGCCCTCCCAGTTCTTCGATTGGTCGCCGCCGTTGGCAAGGTGATAGAGCAGCGCGAGCGCGTGCGTCTTGCCGCCACCGAACTGCGTCGTCATGTTGAAGACGGCGTTCGCCTGCGTCTTGATGCCATTGAGCCGCCGCACCACCTCGCCCGCCAGCGCAAGCAAGTTCGTCGTCATCACCGTCTTGGCGAAGAACCGCTCGGGCTTCTGGTAGTCGTCGTGGGCGCGCCCGTCCCGAATTTGGTCCAGATGCACCGCGAACTCGGAAGCGTCCAGCGGCTTGCCCTCACGTAGGTCTTCTCGCGGCTTAATCACGTCGTACCAAGGCTTTAACGCCATCATATACCTCCACTGAACCTCTTTGCAGCCAAATGGTTGCATCCTTGTCGTCGCTATTTTCTTCGCGGTATTTACTTGATTTTCGCCGCGAATAGCCGATACTATCTCTTGATGCCGAAAGGCAGTTTCTCCTCGCCTCATGGCGATGGACATGGCCTTCGCCCCGTGAGCCTGCAATCACGGGGCATTTTTATTGGATCAATGCCTGCGTGACGGCCAACATCGCTTGTAGCTACGACCCTTTCGCGTCGATTGGCCAAAGCTTTTGTCCTGCTTTGCAATAACGTCGCAGATCACCTGTCTGCGGTCCATACGCTGACGAAAACTTGAACCTGAACCCGTCAGACAGTTCATCCAGCCAAACGACGTGTACTGGATTCCAATTCAGATAGATGCGCATTTTCGGATACAGTTGCCCATCCAATCGGTCCGTTTCCCAGCATTCTACGCCAGCGATTCGACAAGCAATGAACTCTCGAATCCAGTGAATGCGCGCTATTCTGTCTGCCGCCAATTTGTCTTTCCCATTCGGATACCGCGCCCGATTGCTCGACGTGAAGAACGCATGCTCGAAGCGATCCTCATAGAACATGACGACTCTGCCGTCGTGCGTCAAAACGCTTCGACTCTTATGCGATTCGTCACAGATTTGGCGATAAGCCTCCCATCCAATTCCTTCAATTTCAGCATCAGTCTTCCCCGCCAAATCAATAAGTAAGCGATCCAACTCATCCATGAGACGTTTCCCTCCCTGGATCGGCCAAATCAATAGCAAAAACGTTAAACTTCGACCAAGCGGGGCTTGCCGAACTGACGCGAAGCGAAGGCCACCCAATCACCTTGGCCAAGTGTGCGGTGAGCATCGCTTTTGCGGACGAAGGGGCGTCTGCATAGCTCTTGCACCAACTCGCGGAGACCGCGCCCGTCAAGACATCGCACAATTGTGCCAACGGCGTGTCCGCAGATTCAATCACCGTAAGCTCATGGATCGAAGCCTTGGGAACTGCGTTCGTCAGCACACGTCGAAGGTCGCCGAAACGATCTGCGCCCTTGTTCTTTTGGAAGTCGAGTAAAATGGTATAGACGAAGCCTGGAAACAGCCACTTTTCAAGCATTCGGAAGTAGAACTTGTAGAAGCCCAGTTCCCGATCTCCACCATGGAACTCGGGATTGAATTTCGCGTGCTCCACTACAATCGCTCGGAAATTCAAGTGGCCCTGCGAGATGAAGTAATCCACAATTTTCGTGTAGGCCGCCGCGTACTTACCGCTGACCTTATTCCATTTCAACTCACTTCCCAGCCCGTTCTGTCGTGCAATCGCACGCAACTCGCGCGAAACCGTATCCCGATGTTCACGAGCAACCCACAGACCGCCAATCGCCAAATGTGTGTCGCCAGGCTTGGCACAATGGCGGCTCTCGTCGCAGTAGATGACGTACTCCATTGCTACAACCCCAAACCTTTCTTTCGAGCGAGAACGCCATCTACCCACCGCTTCTCATC
>JANXVV010000002.1 GCA_025351525.1 Humisphaera sp.
CTGGGTTTAGTTTGCCGCATGGCGCGAATTGCAGGGTTTCTGGCGTCATCAGAAGATTTCGCTAATCTATGTCATTAGAAGGTGCAGCGCGGGCTCACCTCTCACATCAACGGGATCGGAACGACACGTTCGTTCACAGAGAAGGAGTTTGCTATGTTTAAGCGGATACGGGAAATCGCCTTGACCTGTGCGGCAGTTCTTGCCATGGGAAGCACCTGCCGGGCGGGCGACACTTCGGGCAGCGGTTCAGCGGGATCATTTGCCGGGCCGAATCTATCGTTCAGTCCCCCGGAAGTGCCCCACCTGATGGACGCCGGAATGGGCACGCGCAAGCCATTGATGATGCTGATGGATTCGCTCGGCGTCGGTAAATGGATGGACGATCACGATCTCAGTTTGTACGGCTACGCACAGGGGTCGTACACCTATAACTTCAACCGCCCGAAAAATGGCATCAACGACCTTCGACTGTTCGACTACAAGAACGAGCGATTTCTGCTGAATCAAGTCGACCTGACCTTCGAGAAGGTGGTCGACATGTCAAAACCGGGCTGGAATTTCGGGTTCCGCGTGGAAGGGATTTTCGGCAGCGATTCCGCCACCATGCAGTCCAATGGACTCAATCCCTACGGCGGAAGTTTCGGGTTGAATCACAGCCCGGAGAACCAGTTCACCCTCCTGCAGGCCTATGCGGATTTGCTCGTTCCCGTCGGCTCCGGTCTTCTGGTCCGGGTCGGCAAGTTCTTCACCCTCCTCGGTTATGAGTCCTATCTCCCCATCGTGGGTCCGGGCAGCGTCAACTTCTTCTCGCGCGACTACATCTTCAATTTCGGTCTTCCCTTCACCCAATCAGGGGTGCTGGCCACCTACAAATTCGGCAGGGAAAAGAATATTGCCGTCACCGCCGGATTCACACGCGGTTGGGATGAGGCGACCCGAGACCGCAACGATGCGATCGACTTCACCGGAAGCGTAAACTGGACTGTCAATGACAAATTCACCTTCCTGTACTCGGATTCCACCGGACCCCAAGGCACCAAAAACGGGGACTGGCGACACGTGTCGGATGTGTGCCTCTACTACAAGCCCGACCCGAAGGGCCCGTTGCTGTTCGGCGGGAACGGGATCATCGGGTGGGAGAGCCGTGCCGCCGCCGGCAATCGAGATGCGTGGTGGTACGCTTTCGCAGGCTTTGGAAGCTACAAGTTGAATGACAATTTCACTGCTAAAATCCGCGGCGAAGTGTTCCGCGACGAAGAGGGAGTGCGGTTCTTCAACACCACTGGACAGATGTTTGGGAACAACGTCACCGCCTACGAAGTGACCGTCGGAATGGACGTCATCCCGCTACCGAAGGACAAAGTATGGTCGAATTTTATTCTGCGACCCGAGGTGCGCGTCGATTTCGCCAACCGAAGCATCTTCGACATCAGCGGCGGGGGCAAAGGCAAATCGAACCAAGTGACGTTCGGCATTGATGCGGTGTTCAACTTCTAAGAGCATGTTCAGGAGCACGGCTGGGCTTGCCGTAGCATGGGCTACCGGCCCATGTTTTTCTTTTGCAAACATAAAAACATGGGCTGGTGGCCCATGCTACGACAGCCTCCGCTGTGTTTTTAAACATGCTCTGAATGATTTTGCAGGATAAAGCGTCACCGGTAATCGACGAAAATAAGTGCAGGCGCTAAGGAGCAAAGAGCGCAAAGTAAGCGCAAAGAAGAAATGTAAATTGAATTCTTTGCGTTTTCCTTTGCGCTCTTTGCGCCTTTGCGGCCAGGCATTTTGAATAGCGTGAAATTCCGCAACGTGATATGGCCATGCGTATCAGGACTTGACCCGATCATTCCATCGCCGATCACGCGGTGCCGCATTATTTAATGGAGTTCCGGGTGGGCTTCAGATATTGCGTCCACCACGCCGACTTACCCATCGAGTCAGGTCCATGGAGATCCGACCGTTTGGTTTGCGGCAGCGTGACGCTCTCCAATGCCTCTTTAATCTCCCCTTGAGCCTTCACCTGTGCGGCACCGCCCGAGGTGATACAGCCTGGAAAAGCGCTGACGAGTTGGGCGGCGCCGGCATGTGCGCCGCCGCGCGCCTCGCCGCGCGAGGCGGCAGCGTCGGCTGCGACTTTTAACTCGCCGAACGTGGCGCGATCGGCCACGGGACGGTTGCTCGCCCCATCGCCGGCGACCGGTGATCTGCCGGCCGCCGCCCGCGCCGAGGCGAGTCGTTCCCGCGAACCGCTCGCCCGCTCGATCACCGTCCCCAAACCGCCCGAATCCCAACCGGCGGCAGCCACCGTTCGCGATCCAAACGCATCGGCATTCGCTTCATCCGCCGCGAGATATCCCTGAACCACAAATCGATACACCAGCAACTTTTCAAGAATTCGCTCGTCGATTTTCTCGGAGAGCAGGTCCTCAGATCGCGCGATCTGCTCAAGAACGATGTGCGCGTATTCATGGGCGATCACGGAGGCCAACTCATCCTCCGTCTGCGTCATTTGAAAAAGCCCGTTGGATAAATAGAGGTGTTCACCCCCCGCCGTGAACGCTGTCGGGACGCGGGTGTCCAGCAGGTGGATTTGAAGCGTCCATGTCGCCATCTCGGTCGAGCGCGGTTTGATCACCGTCGCGGAGGCGGTCACCCGTTGCGCGAGGCGTTGGAAGTAGAGATGGACGCGCGGTTCCTCCACCAATGCGGGGGCAAGCGCCTGATGGATGCGGTCCGCCTCTCGACGAACGATCTTGGGCGATTCGGCATTGGATCCGCCGGCGCATCCCGTGAGCCATGAGATCGCGAATACAGCCGGCAGTACGCGAAGACCGAGGTTCCGCAATAATGGTCGCGCCCGTAAGACGGTTATCATTCCACGCATAGAGTTCCTCGCGATCTAAGAGATTCTAAAACAACCGCTTTTACCATTCTATTTCCTGTCCCCTTCCCCCGGTACTTCGGGGGGAGGGTTAGAGTGAGGGGTCTGGCCTTTTGTTCAGGGACTCGGCTCGGCTCGCCGTAGCATGGGCTACGACAGCCTCCGTCATGTTTTTAAACACGCTCTCATTCGAGTCAAGACATCTCATCTATTCACTCTGCGAAGAAAAACCCCTCACCCCAACCCTCCCCCCTGGAGTAAGGGAACCGCAACGCCGCCGTTCATGGAATAGTCGGCTTGGTGGTGGCATCCGCCGCGATCGTCCCGGAGGGCATAAATTTTTGGCCGTCGACGATGCGTTGGAGCAATTCGTGAGAGGTTCTGGGCTGGGCGGTGAATGCCAGCCGAAAGCCCACGTCGGAATAGCCCTTCCAGGCCTGACTTTTTTTTCCCAGGTCCACCGGATAAGGCGTCAATGGATTGAGTTCCTTTGGAGATAAGGCCGAGCCTCCGATCACAAAAAGTTGATTCGATTCAGGTTTTTCAAGCAGTGTCTTCACGTCTTGGTCCAATGCGTTCAAAGGCAATTTCTCAATTTCAGCCGGGGATTCCCATACATACTCCGCCACATTCCCGATGAGATCCGCAAAGTAATCGCTTTTGTTCACGGGACGAAACCATAGAATCGGGTCGTCCTTATTGGCGCCGGGTTCGGCGGCGGCACCCTCCCGGCGGGGACCGGCATAGTTCGCCGGCCAGAAGATTTCCGCATCCGGCCATGGCAGCGCGCCTTTTGACTGTCGAACATGCTCCTTCTGCACCGTGAAAGTTACACCGCGAAGATGCGGCGAAACCACCGGCGACCGTTGATTGGATTTCACGCTTTCACCGTAGGCCATGAGCCACTCGGTGGATGAAGGTAATCGGAATCCAAGCGATCGTGCGATATAAATCGCTGCGAAGGGCGAGACGTATTGCATCGGATGAGACGAACTCGGATTATCGCCATACGGGGCTACCAGTTGATGGCGATTCAATCCATCCCATAGCTGCGGAGGGTAGTCGGACTGATCCCCGACGCGAAGCCAGTTGGGCGAGTTATCCAACAGCGAAATGTTCAACTTCGGATTCCACGTCCAGACGCACGGTCCCGCGCGAGGCACGTCCCCGCCGCCAAACAACGCCGGTGCGACCTTCGCCCAGTCGTCGCGCAGTCGGGCTGCGTTTATGAAATCACCCAGCGACATCTCACTGGTCGCCAGATAAAATGCGGGGGCATCTGTCGGGGTGACGCGACGGAACTTGACGTCCGGCAATAGGACCGACGACTCGACCAACCGATACTTCGCATTCGGGTTGACACCGGCATTGGGGGCTTTTGCAAATTCGGACAATAGCTCCACAAATTGCCGTTCAGGAAAGTTTGCGTCGAGGAGCGTCTGCATCTGCGTCGCCGCTTCATTCGCAGCTTTCGGATCGTCATCTCCCAGGCGAACCCGCTCTTTCAATCGCCACAACACCACATCATATGCTGCGCCTGAACCGGCTAACAGCTTCATCTCTACCGGACTTTTAATATTGAGTCCCTCGGCCTCCTTCGACGCTTCGCTCAGGAGGTTGGTTTTGCCGTCGACTGCGCCAGTGGCAGCCGCAACCGCGAAGATTCCCCATCTCCGCAGCCCTTCCACCCCCAGTTCTTCCATCACGTTGGCCTTTCGGTCTAGCGAGGCAAATGAACTGCGTAGAAGCGCCTCGATCTTCGCCTCTTGCGACAACTCACCAGCTTGCGTGGGCCAAGCCGACTTCGTCTCCTTCCCCAGACGTAACCATGCGGCTCGAACAATTCCCGGCGGCTGCTTGCCGAGAGCATCTGCAACCAGTTCGGCCCGTGTTTTTTGACCCACCGCCTCCAGCGCCGAGATCCGCTCGAGTGTGTTCTTTGCCAATTGAACGATGGTCTCTGGAAACTCAGATGTCGAGATGGCCTGAATCTGCGCTTTTAGCGAAGCCAGCGTCGTTCCCTTTTCCGTCGGGAGATCTTCCTGCAAAAGAGATCCGGAGTTCAACAAAGCACTTGCCGAGTGGATGCTTTTTCTCAAGGCCTGAAGTGAATTCACGTATGCGTTATAGACGGTGGCGCTCTGAGAAATCGTGGGGTCGATTTCCGCCTGCGTCCCCGCCGCGTCGATGATTTTCAACAATTCGGCGATCGCCTGACGAATAAGGCTTTCGCGTTTTTCACCTGCGGCCTTTCCATAGGGATCATCCATGACGGTCGCGACCAACGCTCCATCGAGGCGCTTCACCGCCACACGCTTGCGCTCCATGGTTTCCCGAAGCAATCGGTACCGATCAGCCGCGTCGAGTTGTTTTAATTGCTCGGCCGAGTGAACTTTCATCACTTCGTTCACCAACTTCGCCCATTCATCTTCCGCGACCTTCGACGTTCCAATCGCCGATTTCAGCTGCGTCAACCATATCGTCGGTTCAGGGCGACACTCCAATATCGACTTTCCAATCTCGGCATCCAGATCGCGTATGTAGGACTGAATCAAGGCGTTTTCCGCCGGCACCGCTTTTTCTAAATCCTGATGGATCCACCGTACGACGCCTGATGGGGTGGTCGAATTCTGTTTCCCTTGTCGAAAATCCGCCACCCATTTGAAGGCCGTGACATACTTCACATCGAAGGGAGTGGATTCCGATTTATTCACCCTGCAATTTTTGAGATAATCGAGATGGGCCTTTAGGCCTTTTAGATTTGTGTCGAGCCCCGCCACGAATGGATCCGTGGCCGACAACGGATGAAATCGATAGTCGGGGACGCGTTTCAACCAACGGTTGAAGTCATCGACCTTTAAATCCGCAAGGGATGAGGATCCCAGGCTGTCTGCCTTGAACCGATCCTGATCGACGGTCGGCCAGTCATTTTCGATTGTGTTGCCAAGCTGGTCCGCCAACCACTGCAGCGATTCCACCTGACCGATTAAATTTTCCACGACTTTAGGTATGTCCGCATTCGCAGGCTCGTGGAGTTGATCGGAAACGAATGCGGGAAATTTCTGGAGGAGAGGATCGGAAGTTTTATTGCCGACCTTCTGAGCCGACGCGTCCAACTTTGTCAGATGGTCTTGCAGTTCCGGGAAGCGATTGAGCTTCGGTGCGGTTGCCAATAAGCGGTCGATGGCGATCGATAATTTTTCCGAAGATCTTGACGGAACGGTCGGGATGAGTTGCTTCAGCGCGCCTTGCAGGTTCGGCCAGTGGTGCATATCCGCAATGTGCACGTCCGCAAGAATTGCGTTCAGTTCAGGCCATTGCGCCGCGGCTTGGGAATCGGGCTGCAAGCAGTGCTTGATCTTTTCCATCGCGGCCACGGCATCCCGCGTGCTTACTGCCGCACCCCATTGCATCGGAGGGCCGGCTGCGAGTTTCTGCGGGGTTCGCCCCAGCATCAAATGCCGGTCTTCGGCCTCCTTCATGATCTGCACCACCCGTTTGAGATAGGTGTGGTTTTTATATGCTTCTCGCCGGGCAGTGCCTGGGGAAACGTCTTTGTAAAAAGCGGCAAACCAACTCTGCGATTCATCGCTCAACTTCGCCCATTCGCTCCGCAGGTTCAATTGCCAATAGCCCAGCACCAAAGCGACGACCAGCAAAGTCGCACCCAGAATTCCCGCGAAAATTTTAGACGTTCGACTGGCCCGCAGGTTCAACGCGCTCAGCGGTTTACCGATTTCGTCCAGGTTCCTCACCCGCTCGACGGAACCCGGGTCCAACAGGAAGTTGCAGAGATCGCGCCATCGTTCACCGCTCGACCCCAGGTCCGCCCATTCCTGCGATTCAGGAATGGGCCAACCGCCCCGCGGCCGAAAAACGCGCCGCATCACGAGTTGGTAAAGGATGCCCCCCAGATCGCGAAGATCACCAGTGGCGTCACCCGTCGATCCGCCCTGGCTGGCGGGATCCATCAGTGCGACCCTGCCCACGGAATTTTCGACCCCTGCCAGCATCACGTTCGACGCCTTGAGATTTCCATGCGAGCGACCGCACGCGGTGCGCAGTTCGATCAACCCGCGCCAGATCGAGACGATCAAATGATGAAGCGACGAAGCGTCGAGCTTCACCTCTCCGTCAAATATGCGCTGAACGCTCCGGCGATAAAAATCGGTCACATAAAATGCGTTTGTATCATTGACGACGAGATCGTGAACCGTCGCCCAGTATTTGCCGCCCTGCTCATTCACCTTCTGCTGAATCTTGACGCGACCGGCGAATTGTTCCACCGCTTTCTTGACTTCCTGAGGCGACAGCGACGAAACGATGGGTCGAAAAACCTTGACCGCGAATTGAGCGTCGTCGCTCCCCTCGCGCCGGGCGAGATAGACGGAGGTAAACGCCGCGTCGTAAATCTCCCGCACTTGTTCGTAGGCACCAAAACGAGTCATTAACGAAGCTCCGCGTGGGGGATGAACCGCACTTCACTCACCGCCATTCCTCTCCAACGCGACGGATGCCGGACGCAATCGATCGTGCCGTGCCTCTCCCGATCTGAAAAGGACCACAACCATGGCCATGCGCCGTGTCCCTACCCCATCTTACAAAGCTGTTGAGGTTATTCCAATAGCTAATTGAGCGGGACCTATCACCCGGATGATTGGGGTTTGTGAAATTTCAGGTGGCATGGGCGTCTCGCCAATACTGTCCGGAAAAAGGCGTTGCTGCGTTTAACGGATATCGGGTCGATTCCTCGGGAGTTCGCCGCGGGTTGCCTGCGGCATTGGATGGCCGAACCCGCGCAGCATCAAGCATCTGGGTCACGCGATGAAAAATGCGTCATCCGGTGGCTATTGAATTTTCAGCGGCGGCGCCAGTTGCTTTCGCGCCCGTTTTTCGTGGGGAAGATCAGGCCATTTACGAGATGTTGAAAAACCACACGGAGTATCGTGATTTAGGCGCCGATTATCTGGATCAACTGCAACGCGAGCGGGTCAAAAGACACCTGGTCAACCGTCTGGAAGGACTTGGCTATCAGGTCAACCTCAAAGAACTACCTGGGAAAGCAGTCGCCTGAAGACATTTTCGGAGCAGTACCTTAGGATGACAACTGACGCCTGATGATGCACAGTCATTCAGACCTGGACCGTCACGCCCGGGCCCGGTACTTCGAGGTTACCGCTATCATCCACGGCACGGCTTAGTAGGGTCGCCGTCTCGGTCTCCCGTTTGTGCGGAGTCCATGAGTAGACCCAGTTCTCCCGTCCCACGGCGGGGTGCCAGGATAGGCCGCCATCGATCGATACTTCGACTCCGCCTACCATGCCTCCGATGTCGGAAGCGGTGCCGGTGATGGATATGGAGCGATCCTGTTCTATGCGCGTGTCGCTGAAAGGAGAGGTGATACGCGACGTGGGGGCGGTGGTGTCGGTTGAGGCGTAGGCCGGGACCATTCCTACCGCAAGCGTGCCGGGTTGGGCGTGCATGTCCGCCAACAGGTTCACCGTCGCCTGCTGCATTCGCGGGTCGGCGGGGGGATCGGTGTTGAAAAGGTAATCGTGAGTCGAATCGAGTCCCCAGGACCATTGCAACGTTCCCGCGCCAAAAACCAGTGCTCCGCTGCGAGCTTTGTAGAACGAGAGATGGTGGGTGGCGGCACCGATGGCATAGGTCGATCCGTAGTCTTGCAGTACCTTCACACCGCTGACGGTAGTCGAGGAAAGATTGAATTCACCTGCTGGGCGGAAGGCGTTGTCCGGGCTCTGGTCCCATTCGTTGCCAAGCGTTCCGGTGGGAAACGTAGCCACGCCGCCGGGGTTAAGGCTGGCGACGGAGGTGTTTCGCCAGAACCGCATTTTCCCATCGACGGCGGGGACGGTGATCGCATTATTGGTGTAACCGTTGACCGCGAACATCGTGCCGCTCAGTGCGTTTTCCGGTCGGCCCCCATCGCCGGGCGGACTGAATCGCGGGTCGCGCCAAGTGCCGGTCCAGGTGTGGCGATTCGGATCGATTGGCCGGTTGGCGTGCGTGTCCTTATAACAGACGAGGGTGCGATACGTTGAGGTTTCGTTGACGGCGCCGGCCTCCCAGCGGGTCTTCCAGAAGATTTCATTGCCGCTGAAAAAAGCCAGATTAATACCGGCATTGCGGGCGGCCTCGACGTTCGCGCGCTCGTTGCCGGACCAGTATTCATCGTGACCGACTGAAAGTAGCGTTTTATGCTGAAAAATCTGCGACCCGAATCGGTCGGCGTCTACGCTGGTAAAGTAGCTCACGTCGTACCCGTTGGACTCGAGCCAACGGATCATCGGATACTCCGTATGAAACACCGCGTTTGTGGCCGCATCGCCCCGGGTAAGGAGCGGGCGATTGTAGCTGACCTTATAGGCCCGTCGTCCGTGCGGCCCCGAATACAGGCTGGTTCCGCCGAAGGTGTTGTAGGCTTCCCAGGTGGTGTCGGAGGTTTTGAACAGAAGATCGGAATGGCTGAAGTCATCGCGAACGATGAAGATGATCTGACTTTTGGTGCCGGTGTCGTCGCGAACCAGATTGGCGGCATAGACCCCGGAGGTTGCCGTTGCCGGCACGTTCCAGGTCGAGGCCACCTCCCAGTTGCCGCAGTCGACGAGGCCCGTCTGGTGATTGACGAACGGCGTCGGTTGCAGAGGATGCGTGGTAAACGCCGACCCGATGGTCGCCACCCGGCGGGCGCCCATTCCCTGGTAGTAACCGAGGCGAAAGAGGTCGATATGATAGGCGGCGTTGGTCGTGTCGCTAATCTTGAACTGGACGGGTTGGCCGCGCTGAACGCTGATGTCGGTGGCGAACCCCTGCAGGGATAGGTCGCCATTGCCGGTGACCTGCCACTGGCTGGGCGGCGTTCCCGGCAAGAGGTTTTCCGCCACGATGGGATTTGAGGAAAAAAAAGTGCGCTGTTCCAATGCCTCGATTTGCGCAATAGATTTTGCGCCCTGTGTGGGCGAAGGCAACGCGACCGCTTGTTTCCCGGGAACGATCGATTTCATTTTGCACCCAATCTGAATCAGGGCGTTTAAAAAAGTGGTGGCATGGGCGTTGCGCCCATGCATTTCTTTCAGCCAAAAAGCACAGGCGAGACGCCCATGCCACTTTATTCAAAGCACCCAAGCGCGGTTAATGTAGTTCAGATCGCTAAATTTGTCAATAATTCGATGAATTTCCAGTTGTGGTGGCGTTGGGTTTTTTGAAAACTGGTGGCATGGGCGTCTCGCCCATGTTTTTTGGCCGAAGAAATATATGGGCAAGACGCCCATGCCACCTTATTCGAAGCATCCCAACGAGCGATTGTCGAAAATTTACCCGTTTCCCGGTTTTACAAACCTTGTTAAGCTCGCAAGCTGAACCACAAGGGGGATCTTACAGGAGTCTGGTTATGCTTCAAACGATGCCCATTTTGGCGGACTATGTCTAGATCGGCGGTGGTCTTCTCGGCACGGTTCTTGTCGTGCTGTTAATCCTCTTTCTGCTCAAGAAGAATTGAGCGGGGAAGGAGTCTTTTCGTACGATCGCTCGGTTGTTGACTCAGTAGGCTATCTTTTGCCACTTGCGGATTAGCTGTGCCTTGTCCAAGTCGGACAGGACGGCTAAGCCGCAAGCGGCAATAACGTTCACCGAGTTTCAAACTGGTGAACGCCACTTAATTTTGCTTGCATTGATGTAGAGGCCAGTTACGGTTTTACCCGCAAGCTCGACCTGCCCGACTCCCCCGAGGGTTCGTTGATGCTGCTAAAAACAATCCGTGGTCCGCGCGACTTTTCCAGTTGCGACGTCAAAATTAAAGAAATTTGCAGAACCGGTTTTTGAAATGTTGCGCAAGCAATTCGTCCGCAGTTCATCAACCGGGTGTTCGTGTCGACGAAAGTGGGAGAGAAAATGATTCAGTCAAACCTGACAAAGCGTCGCAAGGGTAATTCTTCAAGAAATTACAACCGGTCCACGCCGCATGCGGCCGTTTCATTCGGGGTGGAGGCTTTGGAATCACGGAGGATGCTCAGCGCGAGCATCGGCGGGACGGTCTACAACGATGCCAATGGCAATCACGTTCGCGATGGTGGGGAAGTCGCGGTCGTCGGACAACAGGTCTATCTCGATCTTCAGGGCATCAGCCAGTTCGTCGCCGGTGACCCGGTCTCGACGACCGACGCCACCGGGGCTTACAACTTCACCGGGCTGGCGGCGGGCAACTACCTGGTTCGGCCAGTCCCTGTTGCCGGCAAAGTGACGACAACGCCGATTTATGGCGGGAAGTATTTCGTTCAGCTGACGGCGAATCAAAGCGTCATCGGCGACGATTTCGGCATCCAATCGGCGGGAACCCCTAACTTTAATCTCAACGGTCAAATACTCATCAGCGGAGCTACCAACGGGCAGGCGACGCTCACTCGATATAACCTTGTCGACGGCTCGACGGATGTGGCGTTCGGATCGCTCGGTGTCGTCACTCTCCCCGGCGCGGTCACTGGCGTACCGACCGCTGCGGTGGCTCAAGGAGCCAACACGGTCATCACTTACCCGACGCAGATTGTCACGCTCAATGGCGCAGGCGGCGTGGCGTCGATCACGCCGACGGGCGTGACCGGAGGCGCAAGCATCAGCGGCAGGGTTCTGGTGGACACCGTCAGCCCCCTTCAAATCTCGGCGGTTCCGGGAACGCAGGTCTATCTTGATCTTCAGGGGATCGATACGTTCGTTACCGGCGATCCGGTAAGCACCACCGACGTTAATGGCAACTATAGCTTCACCGGCCTGATCGCCGGAAACTATCTGGTTCGACTGGTGCCCGCCAATACGCGGTTCACCACCACGCCGGTCTATGGCGGGAAGTTCTACGTTCAACTCGGGGCCAATCAAGCGGTCGTCGGCGACGATTTTAAGGTGCAGTTCCCGCAGGCCTCTTCCACCTTCAATGTGAACGGCCAGTACTACGTCTCGGACTTCTCGGCGTCGAAGGGAAACAATACCCTCACCCGGTACAATGCCGATGAATCGCGCGACATTAGTTTCGGAACCCTGGGCGTGGCTATCTTGCCGGTGGGCTTTAACGGCGCGCCATCGTCGCTCGTCGCCGTAGCAAACGGCAACATCATCGTGACTTACCCGACCGTGCCGACTCCAACCGTCATCACCCTCAATTCGGTCGGAGTGGTGCAGATTGTTTCGACGAACCTCAACGCCCCGACGGGTCTGACCGCCACCGCCACTTCGCCTACTTCCGTTCAACTGGGCTTCACTGATAACTCTACTAATGACAACGGTTTTGTCATCGAGCGCGCGACTAGCGCCGCCGGGCCTTTCGCGAGTGTCGGCACGTTGTCCGGCACAGTCACCGGTCCGACCACGGGGTTTGTCGGGTTCACCGACAGCACCGCACAGGCGAACACGACTTACTTCTATCGCGTCTATGCCATTAGCGGCGCATTGCAGTCGGGGATTGCCGGGCCGGTGGGTGTGACGACGCCGGCCGTGGTGGGGACTGGCGCGAGCATCAGCGGCACGGTCTTTAACGATGCCAACAACAACGGTGTTCAGGATGGCCCGGCCGTTCCCAATTTCGGAAGCGAACCCTCGGTGGCCGGCCGACAAGTCTACCTTGATCTCAACGGCATCGGCGTTTTTGCCAACGGCGATCCGATCACCACCACCGACGCCGCCGGGCATTACAGCTTTACGGGGTTGCCCGCCGCCAATTATCTGGTTCGATTGGTCCCGCAGGCGGGCACCGTCATCACCGCGCCGGTCTACGGGGGAAAATATTTTGTGCCGCTGGGCGCCAACCAAGTGGTCACCGGTGACAACTTCGGCACGCAGTCAACGACGGATGCCACCCTCCATAATGTCAGTCTGACATTGCCGGGCGGCCAGTTGTTGGTGGCCCGCCCGCAGTACATCGACCTTGGATTGCAAAACTCGTCCAAGGCCGCGATCGTCACGCGCTACAACGCCGACGGCTCGGTCGACGTCACCTTCGGCTCCATTGGCTCGGCAACCATCCCATTGACGCCCCCCAATGCCTTCGTCGCATCGTTCCCCAGGCAATTGTTGCAACTGCCTAACGGCAATGCGCTCGCGGTGACCGAAGCCGGTCATCTCAGCAACTCCAACAGCGACGACACCCAATTTTCGATCATCGACCCCAACGGCAATGTCGTTCGCACCGTGCATGTTTCTTCACATTCAGGTAGCACCGGCAGCTCGTCGGGTGATTTTCTGAAAGCCTACTCGGTGGCTCCTGATGGAAAAATTCTGGCGGCAGGCTTTAACGACTACAGGGTGTTCTCTTCAGTTGCTGCCAATACGCTGGTGGTTTGGAGATTTAACGCAGACCTCACGCCGGATGTCACGTTTGGTACCAACGGACGGGCCGACATCGGCAATCTCATCGGAACGCCCACGGCGGTGACGGGCCTTGCAAACGGCGGGGTCACCGTTACCTACGGTTCGGAGTCCTTCAGTCTTTCCAGCACCGGCCAATTGCAACTGGATCCATCGCAGGTGCTTCCGGTGGCGACCGGCGTGGTCGCAACACCGATCTCATCAAATCAGGTGGTGGTGCAATTCACCGATAACGCGATGACAGAACAGTTCTACAATATCGAGGCGTCATCATCCAGTGGTCAAGGCAACTGGTTGATTGTCGGTACTGTGCAGGGTTCACCCACAACCGGGCCAAGGCTGCTAACGGTCTCCAATGTTCCCTCCGGCACGACCGTGTACTATCGCGTTCGAGCGGTCAATGGCGTCGTGCAATCCGATCCGTCTGCGGTGGCATCGGCGACTACGCCAAGCGCCACTGCCGGCAGTATCGTCCTAAGCAATGGTAAAATCGTCACCAGTTCCGATGTTCTAATCTCACCGATCCGACTGGTGACCTACCTCACCCGTTCCAATCCCGATGGTACTCCGGACACAACCTTCGGAACGGGCGGGCGGGTGGAGATCGGTGAAGTGGTCCCGCCATCTTCGAATAATTACAGCGTCCCACAAATTCTGGTGAAGCCGGATGGAACATTGGTGGTTCTCAGCCTGAACACCTATTCGGCCAGCAACACCAAAGGTGTGATCGCGACGCTGACGTCCTATGACACCAACGGAGGCGTCATTAAAGCCGCCGATGTGACTTCCAACATCGGAGTGGGTTCTCCGCACGGGCCCGATGTCGAGCAGATCGCATTGACCAGCGACGGCAAGGTGCTGGTCGCCGGAACCAACCTCGTTTTCGGCCAGACTCCCTATTCGTTTGTCGCCCGTTTCAATGCGGACTTCACGCCGGATTCCTCGTTCGGCACCTTCACACCGGACCCTACTTTCGGCACACCGACCAAGGGTTTGAATCTGACGAATATCGGGGTGATGAACCCCGCGGATGGCATCGCCCAGTTGCCGGATGGCAACATCATTACCGTCTTCGGACCCTACGCCGTACTCTTGAACAGTTCGGGCGTGGTTCAGCCGCCCGGCTTCAACGCTCCGACCAATCTCTCCGGATCGGCCGTCGCCAACAACAAGGTGCATCTGCAATTCACCGACAACGCCGTCAATGAAACGGGGTTTGTCGTCGAACGATCCAGGGACGGCGGCACCACCTGGCGCGCAGATGTCCGTCCGACATTGAGCGGCACCGGCGTCGTCCAATATGACGATTTGACCGCATTGCCGTCCACGAC
>JANXVV010000102.1 GCA_025351525.1 Humisphaera sp.
ACAGGTCTCGGAGTACCGCGACCTGTGGCACCCAACCCAGATGCGGAAGTTGATGCGGACCCGTTCTTACACTTTGAGTCGAGCAGATCGGCGATTCGTTTTTCGTTGGCGGTGTCGATCGATTCGACTTCAAACAAACCCTGCGGCAAAAGGCTGAGAGCGAAGTAACTGCTGAGAATAAAGATCGCGAGCAGTGCGAGACTGAACGCCAGAAGCCAGGTGGCGGGCAGGGCCATTTGCAGCATTAGAAGTAGTGAGGAGCCGATGCAGAACAATGCGCCGTGCTGCGCGACGCCACGGCACCAATCGCGTGTCCAGGCGCGGATGCCGTCTTTGGCGAGGCCGAATTGCCGTTCCTCCAGATACCCGAACCAGAGATCGATGGGGTAATTGAGAAACGAATAGGCGAGAAAGAGGATGGCGATATAGACCGGGCCGAGGATGACGAAGTGCGGCAGATGATGGCGGTCGATGAAGCGTTCGAGGTGGAAGTACAGTCGCCATTCACCGTGACTTGCCAGAAGAAAAGTGGCGAGGACGAGGTTCCAGGTGATGCTGAGGGTGGCGGCCCAGATGCGGCGGGGTTGGTAGGCGGCGGCCAGTTCATTGACGGGGAGGGCGGAGAGGTCGGGTTGAAGGTAGGAGTCGGGCATTTTCAGTTTCACGCGGAAAATTGAAGGAATTCGGACCGGGCCACCGGAGGTGGGCACGGCCGGATCAATATCATTTTTTATTTCCTATTTACTTTCAGGCGGAGGAGTTCACCGGAGGAATCGTCGAAGGTGATCAGGGTGCCGGTGGTTGGATCGAGCAAAAGCCCGCGCGGGTGGAAATCTTGAACGGGCAGGCCGGCGGGGGCGGAAAAGTCGTCGTGGTTGATCGTCGAGCGGTCGGATTGGCCATGTGCGTCGACCTGAATTTGAAGGAGGGCGGGATACGCCAATAGTGTCCAGGCGCCGGCGGCATTTCCAACCGGTATCAAGGTGCCGGTGGCGACGAAATTCAGGGGCACCAGCGGGTCGCCTTCACCCGCCAACAGGCACATGCGGCCCGTATCGTCCAGGGCGGGCGTCGTGACATCGCGGGACAATCCGTCGAGGGATTGATACGGCGCAAATTCCCCCGCAGCGTCGATCTTCCACAGCATGGCGCGCGGGCGGTCGGTGTAGTAAAGCGATTGGCCGGGACCGGCGGCAAGGTCTTCCATCTCGCTGGTCAATTGCCCGGATTTAGCGCGAGAGGGCGGCTTGAGGGCCAGCCGATGAAATTCAAATTCCTGTCCACCATGAATCGGCACGATTAGGGAAACCGACGCCGCATCACTGTGACGAAGCCAGAGCCAGAGATCGCGCCCGTTGCCGACCAACGACCCGTGGGCCAGGTCGATCGATGCACCGAAACCACTGCTGTCCATCAACCGCTTTGTATCGGCGACAATCGTCACCTTGCCGGTGTTAGGCGCGTAGCGCGCCATCGCCCAGATCGGCACGCGATCGCGGCCTCCCGTGAATAAAACGTAGAGTTCATCGCCCGCACCGATGGCGATGGACCGAATCGCACCGCTGCCTCGCCGGGCTTCGTCCGGACCCAACGCCGCCAACAATCGCGGAACGCCCAGCCCGGGGATCGTCTGCGGTACCCCACTGGCACCCATGACAAAGACCAGATCGCCCCCATCGGGCGTGGGGACTCCCTCTTGGACCCAGTACAAGTTGCCATGCGAATCAACCGCGACGTGCGTTCGCAACCGGGGAACGAGCGGCGCGATCGGAATGAGCTCGACGACCAAACGTGCCGGGACTACTTCACGGTCAGCGGTTGGGTCGCTGCTCGGTGCCTCCGGAGACTGTCGATCGCAACCGGCGATCGCCAGCAGTGGCAGCGCGACCGATAAAGCGCGGATTATCAAACTGCAAGGCGTTGTCACACTTCCATCATCGACGGGAAGCATGGGTGAGTTCAAGGGGGAAAATGGGTTGGGACGGAGAGTTTCCACAATTCCGCCCGTCCTGTTTCAGAGGTGTGGATGCGCTGATACAGGCTTGAAAGCTGCCGGTAGGTGTCACGCGCGCTCGGCGAATCCTTCGACATTTCAGGCATGGCCCAGGTGAGCACATAGTCGGCTCGGCCATGGGTTTGTGCCATGTATCGTGGGAGGTCAAATCGCTGGGGGACCATTCCCAGGCCGTTCTCCTTGCCGTTCATCACCGCCAGATGTTTGTAGGGATTGAGGTCGGCCCGGAAACGGACGGGGAAATAATCCAATCCGGCTTCGTAGTTGCGCAGGTCGACGGCATGCCGTGCCGCCGCCGCGTAACCGGCGGCGGAATAGAAGGGCCGCGAACGCAATCCATCGGCATCGACCACCTGCGGAGAACCGTTCGGGGCAAATACCAACGGCAGCAACGTCGAATGCGGTTCGATCCGTTCGGCAGTGTCCAGAAAATCGGCGAGATGCGCGTTGTACTCGCGATAGGCCGACCAATGCGCGGCGGTGAGGCTCAGCGCGAGAAGGGTCGAGGCGATCGCAATCGCGTTTTTGATGGACGATGTAAAACGTTGTGTTGCCAGGAAAAGAAGGGTGGTCAGATAGGCGAAGAACATCAGGCGCTGGGGGATGAACAATTCACCGGATTTGGAGTCGCCGCGCGTGAAGTAAAGGGCGGTGAAAGCAAGGGGGACCAGAATCAGGCCATCGCGCCGTTTCCAGCTTCGGCGGATCGTTTTGTGGAGCAGTGTCCCGACGACCATCGCGATAAAAATGAACGCCAACACAGCGGCCAAGGGTCGTTCGAATCGCGCCCGATAGGACACGAGGATGGACAATGAGAGGAGATCTTTCCAGAACGGGAGTTTGAAAATCGCGAGCACGGTTTTATCGGGCTTGCCTGCAAAACCACGGCGTTGAAACCAGAGCACCAGTCCGATGGCGGGAAGCAGCCCGGCGAAGGTAAGCAGGGCCCGGGAGCGCACGCCGGGCCATAACCGTGCCCAGGTCAGGTTGCCGCGACGATGGAATTGCCATGCCTGTGCGGCGGTGAACCAGACGGCGAGAATGAAGATCGCCGCGCACGCCAGAGTGATCGAAAGCAAATGACCGGCGTAAAGCAGCAGCCCCAAAAATCCCAGTATCGCCGTGCGCTTTGCATTCATCGCCTCACAGCGGCGCATCCAATAACCGAGCAGAAAAAAGAAAATCGCGACACTGATCAGGAAGTTGTAAAACCCCTGGTGAAATATCCAGTTCAGTGAGAGCGGCACGACGAGCAAGGCAAGCCAACCCGAGGAGGATCGCACCGCCATGACGGCGTATCGGACGGACAGAGGAAGCAGCAGAACGTAGGCGCTGATGAGACATTTTTCCGCCGCCAGATGCGGCAGGAACGCCATCATAAAGGCCAGGATGAAATGCCCGAGCGCGTTGGGGACCGGCAGGGAATTCAGCTCGTAATATTGTCGATAAGCCGCGCCGTCGGGACGGAAGTATTGGAGAAGGACGTCGGCGTTGGCAACGTGCGCGCCGCCATCGGTCGTCGGGAAATAGGTGAATGCCCAAACGGGCACCAGTGCGAAGGACGCCAGGGCGAGTAGAAAAGCGGGTCCGCCGTAAAAGTCACGAGGTGCAGGTTGAACGAGGTTTGTCGGCACGGGGACGGATCCTCAAGTAAATGGCTCAATCTTTTATCGGCAAAGGATGTGTCGGGCTAACCTACGCGTGGGGAATAACGCGATCGCATTTCATTCTCAAACCCACTTCGCAACACCATTCATCCCCGCCTCCACGATCCGCTGCAGCACATAGGCCACCGAGTTCGACAACGGCACGCCGACAAACACGGTCAATGCCGCAACGCTCCCCACGTTCCATTCCGCGCGGGTGGCGAGAATGTCGAGCGACTCGATCACCGGCCAGTGCATCAGGTACAGGCAGTAGGAGATCAACCCCAGCCATACTGCGACGCGACACTCCAGTAGTCGCACGAGCGGGGACGATACATTTCGCCCGGAGGCGAGATTGTCGGAACTCTGTTTGGTGCAGTGGATCAGCAAACAACCGCAGGCGGTCGCGACCGCAGCATCCGCGGTGATCTCGTGGCGTAACCAAGCCGGACGGAGCAGTAAAACCGCGAGAATGAGGGCGTAAAAAATCAGCGAAAAAACTCCCCACGGCATATTTTCGCGAGCCCAGCGGGCCCAAGGCGTTTTGGAGAAGTTGATGTACGCGGCCAACATTCCCAGGCCAAACGCGCCCAACATCGAACATTTCACCGAGATCAGTTGCGGCACGTAGCGGGTCAACCCTATCCCCACAACAGTGGCGAAGGTCACCGAGGCGATGATGCCGACCGAACGCCATATCGGGACGAGCACCAGAATGAATATGAAATAAATCTGCCACTCGGTGGCCAGGCTCCACATCGGTGGATTGATCTTGTAGGCCCAGAGTGGATTGAGGTTGTGAACCAAAAGAACGTGAGACCACAGTGTGCCGGAAGAGAATGCCGGAAGGGCCAGATCCTGAGCGGTTTGGCTGATTCGTCGCGAGGCGGGGAACAGGAGCAGCAGGGCGATCGTGATGAGCAACGCCGCGTAATAGGGGGGTAGAATTCGCCGGGCGCGCCGATGGATGAAACTCCGGATGTTTAGAAAAGTGAATGGCCGGTCGCGTCGCACGAACGACAGGGTGAGGCAATACCCCGACAGCACGATGAAAGCGACGACACCGAATTGGCCGTAGGCGAGGAGATTTACAATCGCCTGCAGCGGACGGGAAAAGAGGGGCGGTTCGCCGAAGGTGACGTTGATGTACGCGTGAAACAGCGTGACATAGAGTGCGGCAGCGGCGCGGAACCCATCCAGGTAGCGCAGACGGGGACGGATTTGGGGTTCAATCGCAAGGTCGATGCAACGTTCCTCGGGCGGGTGTTTCGCAAGACGTTGATCTTCAACGTAAGCAATGCTCATTCAACCTTCCCTGACTGCGGCCTATCAAATACATGGACGAGAAAAAAGCGGTTCCAGTTTAGAACACGATGGCGATTGGAAATAGTTCACCTGAGCGGCCGATAAAATTCAATTGGAGGGCGGTCGTCCTCAACCGCTGTGCCGGCGACAGGGGACTGCCGCCCTCCAAAACCAGCCGGCCCGCGCGAATGATGCGCGGGCCGGTAGGCGGTATTGCAAATGGCGTGGCAGTTGCCCGATTCACGCAAAAATCGAAGTGTCCTTTTTCGCGAACAGCACATCGGTGGCCGTGGTCGAACTCACGATGGGGGTGCTATTGAACGCAACCGCCTTTAAAAATGAATTAGACACAACCGCCGCAGGCTTCACGACGGCAGCCGCCCGGGCAAACGCGGAGCCACCCTTGACCGACAAGTTATACGTCCCCGGCAAAGTCTGCGTCGCACTGACGTAGACAAAATAAGCGCCCGGTTTCAACGTGGCTTTTAATCCACCCGGTCCAATTTGCGCAACGATCTTCTGATTCTGATCAAAAAGCAGCACAAAGGGGTAGGCACCCGTGCCCTTGTACGCCACGTTGATCGTCACCTTCTGAGTTTTAGTGACGTTGAACGCGAAATTGTCCGGGTGCCCGATCACGAATTTAAGATTGCTCAAGGACCCCACGCCACCGCCATAGGGGAGAGAAACGGCGGTCGGAAAATTCGTGTTCCCGGCATAGGGATCATCCGCCATTTGGAACGCCAGATCGACGGCGCGTTTCACGTTCAATCGCGGATAGGAAACGGCGGGATTTTCATTGTCGGCGACCGGATCACCGGTTTGCGTGAGGATTTGCGAGACCTGCTCGGGAGTGAACGCCGGGTTGATCTGCTTGATCAGCGTTGCCGCGCCGGCGGTGTACGCCGAGGCCCAACTGGTTCCCTGGGCGTAGTTGACGAGCACGTTCTGCCCGGTGTAATTGTCGTCGTATTGATCGTAGCCGTTGAAACCGACGCCGTTCACCTTGTGTTCGAGGTAATAGGTCATGGTGACATTGCTGGCGGGGGCCAGCAGGTCCAGTCCCGCGCCTCGGCGGGAGTCGGGCCACAGCGTGTCCTGCAAGGTGCTGCCACCGGCTCCAAAAACATAGGGACTGCTGGCGGGCAGTCCGATCCCCACGTGATTCCCCGCAGGATTGCCGAACGTTTCACCGTTGCCCACCGGGGTGACGATGAAAATGCCAAGATCGTGCAGGGTTTTTAACTCGGGAGTGTAGAGATCCGGGTTGTAGGAACCGGGGAGCACATCGCTCACAAAATCGGTCAGGTTGATGACCTGAATGTTGTAGAACGAGTGATATTGAATGATGAAATCGAGGGCGGCCTTGATATTGGCACTGCTCTCCTGCTTCAGCTCCAGCAAATGCGTGCCGGCGGCCACACCCTGATTGTACCCGTTGTAATCGTAGGGGTCGGCACCGATGATCCCCGCCACGCCGGTGCCATGACCGTAATCATCCAGGATGTTGTAATTGTTATCGCGAAAGTTGTACCCGCCCACGATTTTCTTGCCCGGCCCCACTACGCCGTTGCCGAGTTGGGGATGGCGGTAATCCACACCGCGGTCCACCATCGCGACAGTCTGGTTGCTGCCATCCAGATAAGGATAGGCGGCAAACGTCTGATCCTGGGCGATGATCTGCGCGAAGGGCACCCATGGCCCGGTGGCCATGAGCTTGCGCTCTTCCAAAGACTCCATGGCCACTGCCTGGGTTGAAGAAGAGTTGGATTGACGGCGTGACGATTTCCGGGGGAGATGGTTGTACAACATAGTTTGGTTCATTAGGGCGGTCCAACCGCCGCGAGGCTTCAGAGAGTTATCGCTATTATAACCCAAGAATCAATGTTGGGGAAATTTTCTGTGTCGTTTAAGCAAAAAAGCAATGTTGTGGCAATCCTTCCGGTCCCTTCGCTCCTGGAGGGCGGCAGTCCCCAGCCGCCGATTTTCACCGGCCCCGGCGTCGCGGGAGCGATGCCGTCCACCTTCCCCAAGGATTACCAGGCGAAGGAGACAGGACAGATCAACTTGCAATCCATTAACACCTTCACGCCCCATACGGTTAAACTTGGTCCTTATGCACTTTCAAACATCCCCCCTTCAAAACGCCGCCGGCCGCCATTTGTTGGCGCAGTGGTGTATCGGTTGCCTAGTCGCCTTGGCCTGCACTGCGTCATTCCCGCCTGCCGATGCAGCCACCGTGCGAAAACCGGTGGATCAACTTCCGGTCGTCAAGGAATTGCCCGATCCCTTCCTGTTGGCTGATGGAACGCGCGTCAAGTCGCCCGCCGACTGGGCTCGTCGACGGCTGGAACTGATTGACCTCGTTCTCAGCTATGAGTACGGTGCGCTTCCCCCGGCGGTTTCAAATGTGAAATCGACCGTTCTTTCATCCGGTCCCACCACTCGCCCAGCCGAACTGCCCGGTGCGACGGAAACCAATGTCCTGCTGACGATGGGGCCGGAAAATAAAATTGCCCTGCACATGCACCTGCTCATTCCCGCCGCCCCGGCTGACAAAGCCCCCGGTTCGGCGCGTTTTCCGGTGATTCTACGTGGCGACCTCGGCTGGAAATCCGTCAAGCCCGACATCGCCGCCGCCGTTTTGCAGCGGGGGTACATTCTGGCTGAGTTCGACCGCACCGAACTCGCCGCCGATAAAAAGGATTCCCGCGAAGGGGGCATCTATACCGCCTGGCCCGATTACAACGGCAGCGTCATGTCCGCCTGGGCCTGGGGCTATCAGCGCGGCGTCGACTATCTGCTCACCCGCCCGGACATCGAGGCGAATCACATTGCCATCACCGGTCATTCGCGCGGCGGCAAGGCCGTGCTGCTGGCCGGGGCGCTCGATGAACGCATCGCGCTCACCGCCCCGAACGGCTCCGGGTCGGGTGGAGCGGGCGCTTTCCGGTTCCAAGCCCCCAAAAGCGAGGCGATTGAAAACATCGTCCCCCGATTCCCCTATTGGTTCGAGCCGCATTTTGCGGATTTCATCGGGCATGTCGATCAGCTTCCGTTCGACCAGCATTCGATCAAAGCCCTCGTCGCCCCGCGCGCCTTTTTAGAAACTTCCGGCCTCGGCGATCTGTGGTCCAACCCCGAAGGCTCGCAGCAGGCGTATCTTGCCGCCCGCGAAGTCTTCGATTTTCTCGGCGTGCGCGATCAGATCGGTTTCGCCTGGCGAGCCGGCAAACACGAACACAATCTCCAGGACTGGACCGCACTGCTCGATTTCGCCGACTGGCGCTTCTTCGGCAAGCAACCCGCCCGGGCGTTCGACACGCTGGCATTCCCGCAGTCGGAGAAAAAGTTCACATGGGCGAAGCCGTGAGGCCAATTCCTACCCATATAGCCCGGCGTTTACGCCGGTGAAACATTGAAATGGCAAAACGCGTTATGGATCTTCAATTCCCAAATCCCGGCAAATCTTCCGCACAAGATTATCGCTGATTTCACTTTGCCGTGGAACCGCAGTGCGGCGATGAGTCGCCGGGCTTCCCCACCAAGAGTGTTTAGCACCTTCACGGACAAGCACACAACCTTGGCGCCCGAGATGCGCATAAAGTCGCGCCGCTTCACGCCTGCAAACTCGCTTCCTCAAATGTCCCATTCATGGCCGCCACCGCATCCGCCCGGTTCATCTCCAAAGCTTCTGACAGAACTGACTGCAAATTCTCCAAAAGCTCTTCCCGGGTCGCGCCCTGCGAATTAACGCCGGGAATTTCCTCAACCCAACCAATCCACCACTCGCCATCCTTCTGAATCACCGCCCGATAGGTTGCCATGAAATTACCTTTCAATGTCGATGTCAGCCTGCACTCGCCTGAAAGTCCGGCTACACTTTCCCCTTCCCCTTCAAACTTCCCTTAAACTCCTCCCACACCGCATCCGGATCCCCCCCGGCCAAATCCTTGAACTGCTTGCCGGTATATTTCCCCTCCCGGAGCATTGCGTTCAACTTCACCACGATGCCGGGATTTTTAATCTCCAGCCAGTTCAGCATCGCGGCGGCCGGGTTGTAACCGCCTTTGTATCCCCGATCCGGATTGAACCCGCCCTGTTTCGTTCCCGGCTCCACAAAATAATATCGAACGTAGTCCGCGATCCCCTCCACCAACCAACCCGGTTTCTCGCCGCGCCCGTATTGCTGGATGACATGGGTGAGTTCGTGGGCGATCATCCCCAAGTCTTCGGGGTGCTTCTTGATCCACGCTGCCGAGACGGTGATGGTCTTCCCGTTGGTGTAGGCGACGCCGTTCATCACCTTAAACTGGATCGTCACCTGCCGAGGCGCCGAGTAGCCGTCACTCGGAAGCTTTTTGCAGATCTCCGGATGCCATTTGATCGCATAATTGGCGGCTTTGATCGCCCAGTCCTTCACCTCCGGCGCATCGTTCACATCCAACAACATGACCAACGGCGTGGTTTCCGGCGCCACCGCCGGCGACGAAATTTTGATCAACGTCCGCGGTTGCGACGCCGGTTGCGAAGCCGCCCGCGTGGTGGGGGCGACTTCCGCCTGAACCAATGACACGGTCAGAAGGACGAAAACAATTGCTGATTTCAAGAACAAGTGACACGCTACTTTCTCAATACGAATCATTGAACCGCCTCGCCTTCCCCTCGAAACTCACCCGATTTTCGATACCATACCCCGCATGTCAACGACCCCGCGAAAACACATTGGTCCTCTTCGTTTCGGCATCGTCGGTTGCGGGGGCATCGCAGCCCTGCATGCCCAGTGTTTAAAAACGCTTCTTGAAGAGGGCGTTGCCCAACTCGTCGCCGGGGCCGATCCCAATCCCAATCAGCGGGCCAAGTTCACGGAGACGTATGGATTGCCCGCCGTCGCCACGCTCGAGGAATTATTGCAGCGCGACGATGTCGACGCGGTCACCATCACTTCCCCCAGCGGCCTGCACGGCGACCAGGCCATCGCCGCCGCCCGGGCCGGCAAACATGTGCTGTGCGAAAAACCGCTCGACCTGAAACTCGCCAAAGCCGATCTCGCCATCGCCACCGCCAAAGAACATGGCATCACGCTCGGGGGAATTTTTCAACAGCGCTTCGCCGCCGGTCCCAAAAAAGTGAAGCGGGCGATCGAGCAGGGCTTTTTCGGGGACATCGTTCTGGCCCATTGCGAAACACCGTGGTATCGCTCGCAGGCCTACTACGATAGCGGCAAATGGCGCGGCACTTGGGCGCTCGATTGCGGCGTGCTGTCCAACCAATCCCCCCACATGATCGACCGAATGCTCTGGCTGGCCGGCGATGCGGTCGATGTGCTAAGCGCCAGTTGCGACTGCGGCAAGGGCCGCACGATCGAAGCCGAGACCGTCGCCGTCGCCACCGCCAGGCTCACCAGCGGCGCGCTCGCCACCGTCATCGGAACCACCCTCGCCTTCGACGGCATGCCCCAGCGTCTGCTCATCTGCGGCACCGAAGGCAGCGCCCAATTCACCGGCGATGATCTGACGTACTTTAAAACCTCCCGCCCGTTTGAACCCGATGCCGTGATGCCCGAGGCCATTCCGGTTGCCTCGGAGGTCGCCGAGAATCGTTCGAGCGATCCGCTGGCGATGAGTCATCAAGGCCATCTTGACAACATTCGCGACTTCGCCCTCGCCATCCGCGAAGGCCGTGCGCCGCTGGTGACGGGGGAGGAATATCGAAAGGTCACCCGCGTATTAAATCTCATCTACGAGCGCGCCGGGGCCGGGCCATTCGGGAAAAAATAAAGAGTGATGAGGATTGGAGGGCGGCAGTCCCCTGCCGCCGCTGCTGCTGCGGCGGTCGAGGACGACCGCCCTCCAAAATTGATTTTCGAAGCAGACCCGTGCTATTGCCACCCCTCCACCACTCTGCTACACTACCCCGCTCGAAATCGTAACCCGTTTTATTCTGTCGGCTGACGTCAGGGCGGTTGCCCTCACGCACGACCGACATCAGGAGAGATCGCCATGAAGACCAACACCCATCCGAAGTATCAGGCCTGCTCCGTTCACTGTGCCTGTGGAAACACGTTCACCACCCGCAGCACCATGCCGCGAATCGGCGTGGATATCTGCAACATGTGTCACCCGTTCTTCACCGGCAAGCAGAAGTTTGTCGACACCGCCGGTCGAGTCGAGCGGTTCGGTAAGAAATTCGGCGGCACCTACAGCTTCCAGAAAACCGCCCCCGTGCCCGCCGCTAAAGTGGCCGCTGCGGCGAAGTAAGGAATAGGGCACAATCACTTCCGCGTCTAGGGTGGGGTGCCACAGGTCGCGGTACTCCGAGACCTGTGCTTGCTCGGTAGCTAAAAGCCACAGGTCTCGGAATACCGCGACCCGTGGCACCTCGCGGCTCTGAAAACCTGGAAGCTATTTACGCCCCATTCCTAAGGTTTAATTGATCAAGTTGATCTGCCAAAATTTTTCCCGCTTGGCGGTCCGAGTTCCGCGTATTAACGTAGTACCTCGGACATGGAACCACGAAACACTTTTTCGCGCCTCTTGGCCTTTGCCTCGGTAGCCCTTCCATTGGCTTTGCTCGGCGGGTGCGCCAACCGACCCACCGGCACCGCTTACACCGCTCCGGGTACGCTCGATTTCTATCGCACCGCCGGTCTCAATTCTCCGGCGGCGGTGCCGGCGGTGGAGGCGCTCTGCGTTCCCCCGCAGGAGTGGATCGCCGAACCTCTCAAAAAATCCGATCGTCACACCCATCAGGTCTGGCTCAGCCCCACCGGCAAAACGGCGTATGGTGTGATCCATTTCAAGTTGCCATTGCCCGTCGGGGTCAATCTCGTCTACTGGGAATTTATTCGCGAGATGAGAAAGAAGGAGGGCGAAGCCATCGAAATTTCCCGAGCCGACGATCCGGCCCTCCCCGGCCTGCGATTCGTCTGCGAAGGCGGGCGGTATCGCATGCGCGTGAACATGATCGTCGACGGCTTCGAAGGCTGGGCGATTTACGCCGGAACACTGCGGGAATTCGAAATCGTGCCGGCGGAGTTGGTGCTGGCCGAGCGGGCGCGGGAGAACACGATATTGGGACTGCCGATACCCCAAGCCTCATTGAAAGGCGAATAGCCGATGAATAACGAATGACGAAATTCGAATTCACGAATCAATCACGAATGTTCAAATGAAGAAATTACGAAACGGTTTTCATTCGTACTTCGTGAATTCGCCATTGATTCGTGAATTCGAATTTCGTCATTCGTTATTTTTTCCCCGTCGTGAGTCATCAAGCGTGTCGATCAGGATTCAACAGCCCCAACTCCATCGACGGCTTTTCATCCGACAGCACCTCCGCCATCAGTTTGCCCGTGATCGGCGCAAGGCTCAAACCCATCATCGCATGACCCGTGGCGACCGACAGATTTGCATGGCGTCCAAACCGCCCCACATAAGGCAACCCATCCGGCGAACAGGGACGCAGGCCAACCCAAACCGGCAGATCGCGAAAATCTTCAGGCTTGAAATCCGGGTAATAGCGCGGGATGGATTGGGTGATCCCTCGCACGCGATGAACGTCGATCGACTGATCCATCCCAGCGATCTCCATCGTACCGGCGAAGCGCAGCGAATCGCCCATCGGTGTGACCGCGACGCGCGCCTCCGTCAGAATCGCGCACAGGCCGGGAAGTTTCGGCGGCGACGGAAGCGTCACGCTGTATCCCTTGCCCGCCTGCACCGGAAGCGAAATGCGCAGATCGCGCATCATCCCCGGCGACCAGGATCCGCCCGCCAGAACATATTCATCCGCGCTGAATTCACCCTGCGTGGTTTCGACGGCTCGAATCCTGCCGTCGTTGAGCCGCCAGCCGATCACTTCCGTGTTGAAGCGGACGTCAACATTCATCTCGCGCAGTTGCCGACCGATGGCACCGAAAAATTTCTCGGGACTGAGATGGCAATCCTGTGGAAAGTACGCCGCCCCGGCTATCGTCAAGCGGAGATTCGGCTCCAACTCGGCGGCCTGCTTCGGTGAAAGCATCTCCGCCGCAAGGCCGAGCGAATTGGAAAGCTCGACAGTTTTTGATTCATGGCGAAGCGAGGAGTCCTCGCGGCAGAGCATCAGCAAGCCGCGTTTGACGAGCCCGAAATCGTTGCCCGGCAGCGCAGCCAAATCCTCATAGCATCGCCGGCTTGCCAACCCCAGATCGCGCAGCAGCGGGGCCGACCGAGCCACATGCCCCGCGTTGCACGACCTTGCAAATTTCCACACCCATTCCATCAGCGTCAGACTGAATCGCGGGCGGATATGGAACGGGCTTTCGGAATCGAACATCATCCGCAGCCCCATCGCCACCATCCCCGGCGCGGCCAGCGGCACGAAATGGCTCGGCACGATCATCCCCGCGTTGCCGAGCGAGCAACAATCGTGTCCGGGTTGCCCGCGCTCGAGGATCGTCACGCGATGACCTTTGCGCGCGGCGTAGTAAGCCGTGCAAAGCCCGATGATGCCGCCGCCGAGGATGAAAATGGATTTCGGTTTCAACTGTGAATAACTCAGCAAGCCTCTCCATGCCGGGACTGCGCAGGGCGCTACGCTTCCCGCTCCGTCCCGGCTTGGAGAGGCGAATCGATCCCCCACTGAAAAGGATCATTCTCCTGCAAAATCAATGTCGACTCGGCGGTCACAAACGCACTGCCCTTGATGGTGGGAATCACTTCGCCGTCGACGATCGACACCGAGCCTTCAAACACGCTGCCGAGAATGCTTTCCTGCCGCCAGATTTCTCCCGGCTTTAACTTTCCATCGGCATACAGGCAGGCGAGTTTGGCGCTGGTGCCGGTCCCGCAGGGCGACCGGTCATACGCCTTCCCGGGACACAGCACAAAATTACGACTGTGATTTTTCGCATCGGCGGGCGGGCCGAACAACTCGATGTGATCGATCTCGGCACCGCCTGTTCCGGTGATGCCCTGCGCCGACAACGCCTTCCGAATCCGCCAACTCACCTCCGTCAAACGCTCGATGCGGTGCCGGGCCAGCTCCTCAGTGTGATCGGCGACCAGAAAAAACCAGTTGCCTCCCCAGGCGATATCGCCGGTGATCTCGCCAATTCCATCGACCGACACGCGAACCTCTTTGGTGATGCGACGGCTGGCGATATTGCGGACGGAGACCTCGCCGTTGGTATGCAGGATGGCGGTGACGATGCCGACGGGGGTTTCGATCCGATGTTCGCCGGGCTGAATTTTGCCGAGGTGTTGCAGCGTAACGATGAGACCGATCGTGCCATGGCCGCACATGCCGAGGGTGCCGACGTTGTTGAAGAAGATAACCCCGGCGGCGCAGGTTGGGTCGGTGGGCTTCAGCAGCAACGCGCCGACGATTACGTCCGATCCGCGCGGCTCGTTCACGACCGCCGATCGGAAGTGATCGTGGTGCTGGAGAAAGAGGCGGGCTCGGTCGGCCAGCGGGCCTTGGCCGAGATCGGGGCCGCCGCCATAGACGATGCGCGTAGGCTCGCCGCCGGTGTGGGAATCAATGACGTGTATCTTTTTCATGGGGTTTCCAAGTCTTGTAGGGTCCGCACTGCGGACCATTGACCTTCCCGGAGCGACGACGTTCATCCATGAATGAAACGGTCCGCAGTGCGGACCCTACAAGACTGGGGACTGGATCATCCGGGAATTTTCGGTCGTGTCGCAATGCCATGCCGGATGATCGTCAGAATCTGTTCCCGCTCCGGCCCGGCCAGCGGCAATCTTGGAGCGCGCACCCACTCGCTACCCAGGCCGCATTCCTGAATCGCCAGCTTGATGTACTGCACGAATTTCACCGGGATATCCAAGTGCAGCAGCGGGGTGAACCAGCGATAAATCTTCAGCGCCTCTTCCCATTTCCCGGCCGTCGCCAGTTCCCAGAGATATTGATTCTCGCGTGGAAACGCCAGGCCCACCCCGGCGATCCAACCGACCGCGCCGAGCAGCACGCTTTCCAGGATCAAATCATCCACGCCGCTGAAAATGGCGTAGCGGTTGCCGACGGCGTTGAACAAGTCGGTGATCCGCCGTGTGTTCCCGGCGGACTCCTTGATCGCGACGAGCGTCTTTTCATCCGACAGCTCGGCGAACATCTCCGGGGTGATGTCGACGCCATAGGAAATCGGATTGTTGTACACCAGGATCGGCAATCCGCTCGACCGGGCGACGGCGCGGAAATGCGCGATCGTCTCGCGCGGGTCGGCTTTGTAAACCATCGCCGGCAGCACCATCAATCCATCCGCGCCGAGCTTTTCCATCTCCCGCGCATAGCGACAAGCGGCGGCGGTCGAGCATTCGGCCACACCGCTCAACACCGGCACGCGGCCATGGCTCGTCTTGATCGCCAACTCCATCACCCGCCGTTTTTCCTCCGGCTCGAGCGCGGTGTTTTCACCCAGCGAGCCGAGCATCACCAACCCGGTGACCCTCGAATCGATCAGAGCCTCGATATGTCGTGCCGTCGCCTCCAGATCGAGCGATTGATCCTGCCTGAACTGCGTCGTCACCGCCGGGAAAACACCTTTCCAACTGATCATCCTGAACTCCTGTTAAGTGTGCTTGATGAATCATAATCCAAGCTTTCTCAATCATCCATCAGCCGCTCTCGCCGATCCGGTCCCCTCCCCCCATGTACTCATGGGGGGAGGG
>JANXVV010000175.1 GCA_025351525.1 Humisphaera sp.
GCCCCCGGCGGGGTGGTCTTCCACTGCATCAACCGCGGCAACGACCGGCGGGAGCTTTTCGCCGATTGGGGCGACTATGCCGCCTTCGAGCGGGTGATGGAAAGGACGCTGGAGGCGGTGCCGGTCCGTGTGCCGGCGTATTGCCTGATGCCCAATCATTTTCATCTGCTGCTGTGGCCGCGGGCCGATGGGCAGTTGGCCGCGTTCATGCAGCGGCTTCAGGTGACGCACGTTCGCCGCTGGCATCAGCATCGCCACAGCACCGGGCGTGGGCATTTATATCAAGGGGCCTTCAAGAGCTTTCCGGTTCAGGAAGACGATCATTTCCTGACCGTCGCCCGGTATGTCGAGCGCAACGCCCTTCGCGCCCGGCTGGTGGCCACGGCGCCGGACTGGCGATGGAGCAGCCTCTGGCGACGGGAAAGAGGTTCCGCCGAAGAACGGGGTCTGCTGGCCGAGTGGCCGGTGGCTCGGCCCGCCGATTACCTGCACGGGCTCGACGAGCCACAGACCGAGAAAGAACTGGAGCAGATCCGCAAGAGTGTCAACAAGGGCCGGCCGTTCGGCTCTGACCCATGGCAAAAGAAGACGGCGGCGAAACTGGGTCTTGAATCGACATTTCGCGAACGCGGCAGGCCGAAGAAGAACGGGATTCCATGAATAATCGGACGCCTCCCCTTTTCCGAGTCGGCTCGGTGACATTCAAGACACGATTAAGCCCGTAAGTTTTTGTGCAGCGCCATAGCTATACGTGAGATAGATTTCCCGGTGCGACGAACGACAATCCCCGCATGGAGACCTTGAGCATGAATCGTATGAGAACCCAAACACGGGCACTTCGCTTCGCCTTCGCTCTCTGCTCAACGCTTGTAAGCATTTTCAGGGTGGCCAGAGCAGACGTCAGCGTCAACGGACTTTTCGCCGATCATGCGGTGCTCCAGCGCGATGCGACTGTTCCCATCTGGGGCAGTGCCGAGCCGGACGAGGCCATCACCGTGACCTTCCGTGATCAAAAGGCAACAGCCACAGCCGACGCCAGCGGGCTATGGAAAGTAGAACTGAAAAATCTGAAGCCCGGCGAGCCGGCCACACTAACGATCGTAGGAAAGAACGTAATTACGGTCGCCGATGTGCTGGTCGGCGACGTCTGGCTCTGCTCCGGTCAGTCGAACATGGCGTTCGAGCTGCGATCTGCGGAGAACAGCGGCACTGAGATCACCGCGGCGAACTATCCACTGATTCGCCACATTCGGCTGAAGCTGAAATCGGCTGAGACGCCCCAGAAGACTTTACAGGGGCAATGGGCTGTGTGCTCACCGGCGACGGCCAAGGATTTCACGGCTGTCGGATACTTTTTTGCCAAGGAAGTCCAGCCAGCGTCCGGTGTGCCCATCGGTTTGATCAACTGCACCTGGGGCGGCACTTCGGCTACAGCCTGGATGAGTAAGGAAGCGCTGAACAGCGACCCGGTGTGTGCCGCCGTTCTGGATCAATGGGCAAAAACGCTGGCGGAGTACCCAGCCGCCAAGCTCAGGTACACCGACAAGCTAGCCGAATGGGAGAAAGCGCAGGCGGCTGCCAAAGCTACGGGGATGCCATTCAACCTGCGAAAGCCGAACCCACCACCGGGCCTGGGCGACCGCAACACGCCGGCCGGCCTGTTCAATGGGATGATTTCTCCGCTGATTCCGTATTCGCTCAAAGGCATCGTCTGGTATCAGGGGGAACAGGATGCTTCTAAGTATGCCGGGTATCGCCATTGGTTCCCCGCGATGATCACTCAATGGCGGCGCGATTTCGGCCAGGGTGATCTACCGTTTCTGTATGTGCAATTGCCAAACCACAACTCCGAGGGGGCCAACAGCATGTCTTGGGCATTCATGCGCGGTGTGCAGGCTGAGGCCCTCGCCCTGCCCAACACCGGCATGGCGGTGACGATCGACGTCGGTGACAACGATAATGTCCATCCCAAGCGCAAAGAGGCTGTCGGCCATCGCCTCGCCTTGATTGCCGAGGCGAAAGTTTACGGGATGAAAGTGCCCTACGAAGGCCCGATCTTCGACTCCGCCACGGTAGAGGCCAATGCGATGATCGTTCGATTTAAGCGTGGTGCAGAGGGCCTGAAGGCGAGGGGAGAAACTCTGCGCGAGTTCCAACTCGCTGGAGCCGACAAACAGTTCAGGCCCGCGGCGGCGATCATTGAAGGTTCGACGCTTCGTGTCACGTCGCTGGACGTCGCCAATCCGATTGCCGTTCGCTACGCCTGGCGCAATGGGTCAGAAGCCAACCTCCTTAACAAGGACGATCTGCCCGCGGCTCCCTTTCGCAGTGACAACTGGAAGTAGAATAAATAAAAGGTGACACTCATCAATAGTGATGTCGTGAGAATGGTGAGAGGACGCGAAAACAGTGACGCGGCGGGTTCGCTGAGTACAATCCAGCCTCCCAATCGTATCCCCGTATCCGCGTCTCGCGTTTGCGGCCCGTCCATCATCCCACGCGTCTTTTCGCCGCTCTCAGCAACTCGCTCACCCACGCCGAAAACGACTTGCCTTCGCGTTTGGCGCGAGCGTGGGCTTTAGTTCGTAGGGTCCGCTTTAGCGGACAGAATCGTTCGGCAGTGAATGAGCTTCGGGTTCCCTATGGTTCCGTCCACTGAAGCGGAACCTACTCATTCATCCGAGGGCGGCTGTTACCTTGTTCCGGCTCAAGATCCCAATCATCGTACTTCTTTGACGCGCTCTGCTTGCTCTCGCGAACGTGATCCAGCGGCGACTTTTCTCAGATCGTCGCGCAGGTCGTTCACCGCCTTGGCAACTTTGTTAGCGGAGCGATTCACTGCTGACAGCAACATGGCTGCGCAGAACAGAAGGTCTGCATGTAGAAATAGAATCAACGCAGCTATCTCGTGGATCGAGGTTTTTGCACCCACCCAAACAACGTATCCAAAGAAACCTACCGCCAATGATACGAGGAGTAGGATGACCGCCATTACTGCTCCTTGCTACACTTCTAACCTGTCACAGGGAGTAAAGTCTTCACTGCGGTCTATCATACCGCTTCGCCGACTCGCCCTGCAAGCCGATCAAGCGTTGCCGCTCCGACCCAATTCGTAGGGTCCGCTTTAGCGGACGGAATCGTTAGGCGGCGAATGAGCTTCGGGTTCCCTATAATTCCGTCCGCTGAAGCGGACCCTATGAACTCTTGCAGGGGGTGAATTGTTTGATCATTCGTCCTTCGTGAATTCGTCATTGATTCGTGAATTCGACTTTCATCATTCGTCGTCGATCCGCATTCCGGGTTTTGTCGTTCCGTCGTTCGCGTGGCCCCGTTCCAGGCAGGACTGGCGTTGATCGCTTTGCAGTCCCCGGCTGCGGAGGGTCATCACCCGCTTCCGCCGTCCCTTCGCCGGTTTGCGATAGCGAGTGCGGGAACCGCACGGCGATGAGCTTCCCCACAAGGACGCCACCTGCAAGTATACCAAAAGAGAAAGCGGCCCGTTTTCAGGCCGCTTTCTCCGGGTTACTCCACCGTCGCGGTGGTTACTTGAGCAGCGACAGGACGCTTTGCGGCGTCGCGTTCGCCTGGGCCAGCACCGAGGTGTTGGCCTGCACCAGAACCTGCGCCCGCGTGAGCGCCGATGTTTCCGCGGCAAAATCCGCATCGCGAATCGAGCTTTCGCTGGCAGTCACATTTTCCAGGGCGACATTCAGACTGTTGACGTTCGTGTTCAAAATATCTTTTTGAAACGCCCCCAGCCGTCCGCGCAGCTCGGCGACCTGTTTGATCGCCTCGCTCAGAATCGTCTGCGCCTGAATCGTGTTGCCGGCGGTCAGCGCGTTGGGCCCGCCGCTGCCGATGCTCGACAGAAAGCCCTTCGTCAGATCGCCGAGTTTGGAAGTCGCCACCGCACTGATGCCGAGCGACACCTGGCCTTGCGTATTGACTTCCGACCCGACCTGAAACTTGGCGCCGCCGCCGGTGATGTAGAAATTCTTGGTGACGGCGGTCTGCTGCCCGAAGGCCTGCGTGAGATCCAGCGTGATATCCAGGTTGCTGCTGCGGACCTGCGTTCGCAGCCCCTTGGTGTCGGCCTTCTGGCCGTTGATGTTGACGTTCGCGTTGGCGCCTTTTGCTTTGCCGGAGGTGAATGCGCCGGCGATGGTTTTGACGCTCACGAATTGATCGCTGCCGAACCCCGTCGACACCAATCGCACACCGGTCGCGGAAGTGATCGCGCTGACCCCGGTGGACGATTTCAGTTGGTTGATGGCGAACGCCACCGCGCTATTGGCGGTGCCGTTGGCGAACGACAGCTGCTGAACGCCCTGGTTGCCGGCGATCTCTATCGTCGTCGGTGCGGCACCGATCGCGGCACCCAGGAAATCCAGTTCCCCGAACTTGGCGCTCGCGGTC
>JANXVV010000310.1 GCA_025351525.1 Humisphaera sp.
GAGAGGTTTCCGGGCGCCTACATCACCAGCAATCGGGATGGCGAATACGACATCGTCCTCGTCAACGACACCCTTCGATCGGCCGGTCAGGAATCTTCCAAAAAACCGCTGCAACCCGTGACCCAACCGCCGCTTCAGCAGGCGATCCACATCCACGTCTTCTGGCGGCCCGTGGAAGGGGCGATGATTAAGGAATCGTCCATCACCAACGCGATCGTCCACTGGTACGTCTTCAGCGGTGAAGGCTCGCGAGGAAACGACATGCTGCATTATCAGGGTGCGGCCTTCGTGACGTTGGACGCCAAGCGGGAAACCGCGCGGATCATCATCGGCGACGGGCAGATTGCTCCGCGTCTGATGAAGGGGAATATCAAAGATCCGATCGGGCCGTCGAAAATCACCGGCACAGTACTGGCCGTCCGCAACGATGCGCGGGTTCGCGAGTTGCTGGCGAACTTTCAGGAAAAGGCATCGGGATCCAATCCGTTCTGGACGGAAGCGGAAAATGACGTGATGCCGGCGGCAGTGAAATAAGCGAGATGGCATGGGCGTCTCGCCCATACATTTTTTTACTTGCAAAGAAAAGCACGGGCGAGACGCCCATGCCACCTGCTTTTCAAATTTGAAATTTATGCCCGAGTTCATTTACGATCCTTCGATCTCACCGACCCCGGGACTGATCCAAACGATTCGCATGAATGACGGTCAGGCTCCCATCGGCACCGCCATCTGGCAATCCGCCACTGCCTCGGATGATGGCGTGGCTCAAATCCTTGACTTCAACATCACCGCCGCGCTCTGCCGTCAGGGGAATGGGAAGCAACTGCTGGCCGGTCTCGTCGCCCAGATATTGGCGTATCATCGCAGCCGCGATATTCCCGCCCGCCGCCTGTGGATTCTCCTTCGCCAGAAGCGCCATGTGATCGCCCGCGCGTTTTTCGCCTCGCAGGGATTCACCCACATTGCCACCGTCAAGGAAGTGCTGCGGGACGAGGATGGGCTAATTTATGTCCGCACGTTTGACTGATCCAAAGGTGACAGAATGTGGGCGATGACCTCTTCGCATACCCTCGATTCCCGTCTCGCCGCGCTCGATAAAGATCTCGGCGAGTTGCGCGGGAATTTGCCCGGGTCCGTTGCGACCGCCATCGAACGGTGGCGCACCGACGCGGCGGCGCTGCGATTTCATCTCCGCGACACTGCCAAACATCCCCCGCTCATCGCGATTCTCGGCGGGACCGGAACCGGCAAAAGCACGCTCGTGAACCGGTTGCTCGACAGCAACGTGTCCGCCGCCAACTTCCGCCGCACCTTCACCGCCGGTGCCGTCGCCATCACCGCCGACCCGGCGAATCTGCCCCCGAACTGGCTCGCCCTGGAACATCATCTGGCCGTCGAAACGGAATTGCCCGCGCGCGGTCAACCGGACACGCTGATCGTCGTCACCTCGCCGCAACCTCTCGCGGCGAAGGTCACGCTCATCGACACGCCGGACCTTGACGGCGACCAACCGCAGCATCACGTGCAGGCCGACCGCGTGTTTCGGTGGGCGAACGCGGTTCTGTTTCTGGCAACGCCCGAGAAATATCAGATGACCGAATTGCTGCCGTACTATCGGCTGGCGCAGCGCTATGCGATCCCCGTCCTGTTTGCGATGAATAAATGCGAAGAGACAGTCGTGCTGAACGATTACGCGCAGCAACTGGAATCGGGGTTCGGCTATCGCGTGGCGGGAACCGCCGAAGCGGCGATAAATCATAACTCGCGATTGTTCGCCATCCCGCGCGATGATGCGGCGTGGAATTCACCGCCCGATTCGGATCTGGCCGCCCTTCGGGTTGCGCTTGGCGCGATTCATCCGATGGAAGCGGCGGACCGCGAGGCCGGTTTGTCCAATCGCGCCGCGGATTTGCTGGGCCGGTTGACGGATCAGGTCGTCGCCCCGCTGCGCGAGGCCCGCCGGGAAGCTGATCGATTGATCGCCGCCCTTCGCGGCATGGAATCGCCCGAGCCGGGGGTCGATGTCAACCCGATCACGCAGCAACTTCAGAAACGGCTGCAACAGCGCAGCGTGCTTTATCTAATGGGCCCCGGGCGCATGATGGACCGTGTGCGGCAGGTGCCGGGTATGCTGGTCCGCCTGCCGCGAACGCTGTGGGATTCGGTGATTCGCGGCAAGCGAATCGCCATCAACGAACCGACATCGACGGAGGATGACTCGCAGGTTCCCGATTTTCGCGCGAATCTGGTCGATCAATTCGCGGTGGTACAAAGCCGCATGGACGACTCGCTGCGCTCCAGCCCATTGGCCGCCCGATGGCTCGCGGAGCGGGCCGCGGCGTTCACGGCGGCACAGGTCAACCCGGACGATGCCGGCAAGATCGTCGATGAACAACTGGCCGAGCTGCGCGACTGGCTTGAAAAGCGATGGAACGCCACGCCGCGCGACACCCTGCTGATACTTCGCCTTTTGCGTCATCTTCCCGGCGGGCAAAAGCTGGTGCAGTGGGCCGAGGCTGCCCCGTATCTATTGGCGTTGATCGTCGCGACCCATCACGCGTTTTTCGGGCACATCGATCTGATGGTCATCGGCGGATACAGCCTCGCCACCTGGTTGACGGAAAAATTGAGCAACGAGGTGACCCACCACGTTCGGTCCACCAATCGCCGCATCGGGGAGCGATTCGCGAGGCTCGCCCACGTGCAGATCGAGCGGCTTTGCGAATGGATCGATCAGCAGGTTCCCACCGCCCGCGCGTTGGACCGGCTGGAAAAATCGGTCGAGGAGTTGCATGTCGCCTGAACTCGACCAACTCGTCACCGAAGTCGCCGACCTGATCGGCGTCGCCAGGCCCGGCTGGCTGGAAAACGATGCCCCTTCCCTCGCTGAAACCACCGGCGGGCCCGAGGCGGATCGGTTTTATCTCATCGGGTTGATCGGTGGAAAAGACGTCGGTAAAAGCGCGCTCGTCAACGCCATCGTCGGCCAACCGATCACGGCCCAAACCTCGCACGGTCCCGGCACGGAAACGGTCATCGCCTACGCCCACGGCAATCAAATTGAACCGTTGCGCGAGTTGCTGGAGCGCGAAGTTCGCGGCCGATACCGGATCGTTGAGCACCACATCCCGCGCCTGTTTCGACAAGTGTTGCTGGACCTGCCGGACATCGACAGCCATTGGGCCGATCACGTGGCGGTCACGCGAAAAATGCTACGGCATATGCTGTTCCCGATCTGGGTGCAGAGCATCGAAAAATACGCCGACCGCCAGCCGCAGGAATTGCTGGCGAAAGTCGCCGCCGGAAACGCGCCGGGGAATTTCGTGTTCTGTCTGAACAAGGTCGATCAACTCGACAAACCGCTCGCCGGCTCATCGCTTCCCGACTCAAACCCGATCCGGGAATTACAGACCGACTACGCCGCCCGAATTCAAAAAGTGCTCTCCCTCGATCACCCGCCACGCGTGTGGGCGATCAGCGCGCTGCACGCCGATCGATACGAACTTCCTCCTCTGCGCGATCTGCTGGCCCAGCAGAAGTCTGAAGAGGCGGTTCGCGACTCGAAGGCCAAAGCCGCCGCGCGGCAAAAATCTTCCGTCCTGCAATGGCTCACGGCCCAGGATCTTCCCGCCCGTGCCGCGCGGCTGGCCCGGTTGCGCGAGGAAGCCGTGGAATTTATCGACGAACGGCTCGGCGCACCGCTTTTGGAAGCCGCCCTGCCCCGACTCACCGAGGATCCGATCTATCGCCAATCGGTGCTTGATGACTGCATGGGCAAACGCATCGCCCGCTGGCCGATCGTCAACATTCTGCATGGCCTGTTCGCCACCGTCGGGGCATTTCTACGTCGCAACGCCGAACCGATCGCCCGCCCGCTCACCGGAAGCGGCGGCGAGGCGCTCGTCGACCAGCAACTGGCTGCCGTCTCCGCCCCCGCCCATGCCCGCACGCTTTCGGAGATGATTCAAACGACCTTCGCCCTTTTGCAGCAGTCGCACCCGGCGGTCAGCGCGCTGTACTCGGATCGAAAATTGTGGGAGTCCATCCCCGCCGCGATGGCCGCCGCCGAATTACGCGATGGATTGATCGGCACCGTCAACCGTCAGCGCGCCATCGCCTGCTCCCGCGTCGACCGCAACGGCGGCGGTTGGATGGCCGGCGCAACCCGAATGCTTCTCACCATCGGCGCACTGCTCTGGTTCCCTTTCATCCAACCCCTCGTCAAAAGCCTCATCGCCAACGCCCGCCATACCGATCCGTCAAAAACCCCGCCCGATTTTCTGCTGATCTTCGTCGACCTTCTCGACATGAGCTATCTGTTGAAAACCCTAAGCTTTTTCCTCATCTATTTTTCCGCAATCTGGTTGATCCTGCGTTGGGACACGCAACGCCGCGTCTCCCGCCAATTCGCCCGATGGCGGCGACTGGAAAACATGGACCCGCCCCTGAGCCTCGCCGGCTGCACCCTGCAATGGCTCGCCCATCTCATCGACCCGGTGCGGCTGGCCCTCGAGCAAATGGAAAGCCTGGTCAAGCGGATCGATGCTCTGGCGGAAAAGTAGAATCAAATTCCGATTCGGGTCTTTTGAAAAACTGATGGCATGGGCGAGACGCCCATGCTTTTTGGCCGAAGAAATGCATGGGCGAGACGCCCATGCCGCCTTTTTCAAAACATCCATTCCCTTTCCTCTCGCCTTCAACTACAATCAGACTGCAAAGGCTTGCACTGACCTCGCCATGGGGTCATTGCCCAATCCAAAGGAATACGATGCAAAAAGTTAAAAAACGTCGCGGCGCGTTCACGCTGGTGGAATTGCTGGTCGTCATCGGCATCATCGCGCTGCTCATCAGCATCCTTCTGCCGGCCTTAAGCAAAGCCCGCGAGTCGGGCAATCGGGTGGCTTGTCTGAGCAACATGCGCCAGATCGGCATGGCTTTTCTCCAGTATCTGAACGACAACAAAGATCGCTTTCCCCGCCCGGCCTCTTCGGTTACGGAAGAGGATTGGATTTATTGGCAACCGGCCCGGAAGCAGGAAGACAGCCGGATCGTTCCCTATCTGGGCGGATCATTTCTTCCCAAGGTTTTTCGATGCCCGTCGGATTCGGAGTTCGAAAGTCATCTGAATGGCTATAAGTACAGCTACACCGTGAATGAAACGATGTGCCGTCATCCGGGCGCCTTGACGGGATTGGACGCCACGGGCACTGTGCCGGGGGTGCATGGCACCAACGCCGGCAAGTTGCCAGGCGACACATCGCCTGCGACCAACCCAAAAACGCCTTACACGCTCAAAGGGGTTCAGATTTATCATGCCGCCGAAAAAATCCTTCTGATCGATGAAAGCAGTACGACGATCGACGATGGCTGCTGGGCACCGCAGAATTACAAAGCGGGCGCCGCAACCAACCTTTTGTCGAATCGCCACGACAAGGGAAGCGAGGATAAAACCAATCTCAACGCCGGTCGGGGTAACGCCCTCTTCGCGGATATGCACGCGGATTTTATCTACCGTGTGTTGGCCCAAAACCCGAAGTACTGGGATGCAACCTGGGACGGCACGCTGCCTTGAAGGATGAGCTTGTGCAAAAGATATGCTGAATATTCCATTGCTTAACCACTCTATTCCACTGCGCCACCGCGTAGATTTGATCTGGTGATAAGCAACGGATTTTAAGCGCCATGGTCATACAGTCAGTGACGAAAACCTTCCGATTTACACTTCCCGGCATGATGTGCCTAATTCACTTGGCAACTGCCTCGGCAGACCCGGCGGGGATTGCATTTTTTGAGGCGAAGATTCGGCCGGTTCTCATCGAGCAATGCTTCAAGTGCCATAGTGTCGAGGCCAAGGCTAACGGTAAACTGAAAGGTGATCTCTACCTGGACAGTGCCGAGCCTATGTTGAAGGGGGGTGAAACCGGGCCGAGTATCGTGCCGGGTAAACCGGGAGAGAGCCTGCTGATCAAGGCGATCCGGTACGAAGATGAAGACATGCAGATGCCGCCCAAGACCCGCTTGCCTGCGACGGTGGTGGCGGACTTTGAAAAATGGATCGCCATGGGTGCCCCCGACCCGCGCACGGGGGGCGTGACGGCAGTTGCAAAAAAGGGGATCGACATTGAAGCGGGGCGCAGGTTCTGGTCCTTCCAACCTCTGTCCGCTGTCGCCATCCCGGCGGTGAAGGATGGGCGGTGGGCGCGTACTTCCATCGATCGGTTCGTGCTGAACAAGTTGGAAGAAAAAAGGCTGTCTCCCAATCCGATGGCAGATCGGTCGAAGTTAATCCGTCGTGCCTTTCTCGATCTCACCGGTCTGCCGCCCACGTCGCAGGAAGTCGACGCCTTTATTGGCGACCCGTCAGCGGAAGCCTATGAAAGTCTTATCGATAGGCTACTGACAACTCCGCGATTTGGGGAAAGATGGGCGCGGCATTGGTTGGATGTGGCGCGCTTCGCCGAATCGGATGGCTTCGAGCAGGACTACGATCGGCCCGCAGCCTACCAGTACCGCGATTTTGTCGTTCGAGCCATGAACGATGACATGCCTTTCGATCGATTCGTGCAATGGCAACTTGCCGGGGATGAGTTGGCCCCGGACGACTGGCAGGCGATGGCGGCAACCGGATTCCTGACCGCCGGCGTGTTCCCGACCCAGATCACCGAAAAAGAGTTTGAATCCACCCGCTACAACCAACTCGATGACATGGCCGCCACCACCGGCACTGCGATGCTCGGGCTGACGGTCGGTTGCGCCCGATGCCACGATCATAAATTCGACCCGGTCCCGACGCTCGACTACTATCGCCTCGTTGCCGGGTTCGGCAGTGCGATCCGCAGCGATATCGAGCGCGATCTATCTACCCCGGCAGAGCGAGAGGCCAGTCGCCGTCAATGGGAAAAACGCCGGAATGATCTGTCGGCGAAAGTAGAGTCCTATGACCGGGTGCCCCTTGTTTTCAAACCGGTTGAATATCGGAAGCTGACGCGCGAACTTGGAAAACTGGAAGCCGCCGGCCCGGCGAAGGTACTGACGAAAATTCAGGTCACGAGCGAAGGCCTGCCCCCCGTGAAGAATCACGCCGACGGGCGCGGATATCCTCATTTCTACAAGGAATCTTTTCTGCTCCGCCGGGGTGATCCCAATAATAAGGTGCAGGTGGTGACGGCTTCGTTCCCCCAGGTGTTGATGCGCGGCGGGAAGGATGAATCGCACTGGCTGACTCCCCCGCCCGCCGGCGCGCGGACAAGCTTTCGTCGCGCCGCGTTGGCTCGATGGATCACGGATGCGGAGTCCGGAGCCGGGCCTCTGCTGGCACGGGTGATCGTCAATCGAGTCTGGCAACACCATTTTGGTAAGGGCATCGTCGGCACCCCCAACGACTTTGGTGCGCAGGGGGATCGCCCGACCCACCCGGAACTACTCGATTGGCTGGCGAAGGATCTGATCGATCACGGCTGGCAACTCAAGCGACTCCACCGAATGATTATGACCAGCGCGGCCTACATGCAGAATGCCGCAATCTCTGCCGACCGAATTGCGGTCGATCCGAACGATGAATGGCTGTGGCGCTGGCAACCGCACCGACTGGAGGCTGAACCGATTCGAGACTCCCTGCTATTCGTGGCGGGACTGCTGGACGAAACCAGGTTCGGTCCGGGCACGCTCGATGAAAACATGCGACGGCGGAGCCTCTACTTCACCGTCAAGCGTAGCCGACTGATTCCGATGATGATGGTACTCGACTGGCCAGAGGCTCTGAACAGCCTCGGCAATCGGCCCACCACCACGGTTGCGCCCCAGGCGCTCCTTTTCATGAACAGTCCGCAGGCCCGTCAATGTGCGGAGGGGCTTGCCTCCCACGCGAAGTCTACCACGGTTGTGGAATCCATCGGCCAGGCCTACCGCATCGCGCTGTCGCGGCCTGCCAGTCCTACTGAGGTGGATTTGGCAGCGCAGTTCATCGCCAGGCAGGCAACCGTCTATCACCGTGCGGAACAGGCCGACCCGGACTCGGCGGCACTGGTCGATTTTTGCCAGGCGTTGCTCAGTACCAACGAGTTTGTATACGCCGAATAAATGGTGGTGCGGGCGTCCAGCCAGCTCA
>JANXVV010000402.1 GCA_025351525.1 Humisphaera sp.
GCTTTGAAAAGGGTGGCGTGGGCGTCTCGCCCAGGCATTTCTTCTCACAAAAAGCATGGGCGAGACGCCCATGCCACCTCATTCAACGCACCCATCCTTATGAACTATGATTGTGATTTTCAGAAGTGACGTTTCATGCCCTCCGATTCAGTGATCTCCTATAAGCGCTCGCGCTTTTCCACCCGCCTTCCTGTGGATCGGCGATATACGCCTTCGCATTTCTGGCTCATTGAGATTGAACCGGGCATGTGGCGGGTAGGGTTTACCAAGTTCGCCACCCGAATGCTGGGGGACATGGTGGAGTTCGGATTCGCGGCCAAAGCGGGCGAGGCGATCGCGGTCGGCCAAGCCATTGGATGGGTTGAAGGGTTTAAGGCGCTCACTGATATTTACGGCGTGGTCGACGGCGAATTTCTGGGCGCGAACCCGGAATTGAACGGCGACATCACCCTGACCGATGCCGACCCGTATGGAAAAGGCTGGCTCTATCTGGCGAAAGGCCAACCCGAGCCAAACAGCGTCGACGTTCGCGGGTATATGGAGATACTGGATCTGACGGTCGATCGAATGCAAGGGAAAGACCAGCCCACGAACGATGCGGGCGATGGAAAGGAATCGGACGAATGCCGGACTTAACGCCGAAGGCTCATTATCTGATGATCGGCGGATTTCTCGGCGCGGGGAAGACCACCGCCATCCTGAAACTCGCCGAGCAACTACGCGATCGCGGTTTGCGCGTCGGGCTGATCACGAATGACCAAAGCCATGGACTCGTCGATACGGCCCTGCTCGGCTCGCACGGTTTCGCCGTCGAGGAAATCACCGGCGGATGTTTTTGCTGCCGGTTCAATTCACTCGTCGACGCCGCCGAAAAACTCTCGACGGAAACCCGCCCCGATGTTTTTATCGCCGAACCGGTGGGAAGCTGCACTGATTTGAAGGCGACCGTCGATTACCCGCTTCGACGACTATACGGCGATGATTTCGCAATTGCCCCGCTGACGGTGATGGTCGACCCCATCCGGGCCGCGAGAATTCTCGGATTGGAAACTGGGAAGTCATTTTCCAAAAAAGTCGTCTATATCTATCGCAAGCAGTTGGAGGAAGCGGAGATCATCGTCGTCAATAAAACCGATCTGGTTTCACCCGAGCAACTCGAACGATTGACGGCGGAGATTCAGGTTCAATTCCCGGCGGCACAAATCGTCACGGCTTCTGCGCGCGATGGCACCGGAATCACTCCCTGGCTCCAATTGATGCTGGATGCCTCGCCTAAAATGCGGGGATCGATGCAGGTCGATTATGAACTGTACGCCGAGGGCGAGGCCCTCTTAGGCTGGTTGAATTGCACCGCGCAGTTGTCTTCCGATGAGGCGGTCGATGGCAATGCCTTGCTTGTTTCGATCGCCGAACGGATTCAGAATGCGTTGGCGGTGGAGCAGGTTGAAGTCGCCCATTTGAAATTGACGCTTTCCCCCGATGAGGGAAATGATCTGGCGGTGGCGAATCTGACGCGGAGCGATGGCCGGCCGGAGCTGTCGCATTCGTTGCAGGAACCGCTGGAAACCGGGGAGTTGATTTTAAACCTGCGCGCGGAAGGCGATCCAGAACTGCTGCGGGCCAGGGTGTCGGAAATTTTGCAGACGGTGGCGATGGAATACGGCGCGCGGTTCGAGGTCGAACATCTGGAGGCATTCCGCCCCGGTAAACCAACCCCGACGCATCGGTTGGCGGGTGTGTAGAAGTTCCCGCATGGTAGAACGGAATTATTTAGCCGCCTCGCTTGCGAGACGCGTCTGACGGCGTAGAATTAGATGTTGCCATTCCGTGAGACTTAAATTTTAGAACGATCGTCGCCGTTCGACGCGCCTCGCAAGCGAGGCGGCTAAATAAGAGACGGCTAAATACATTATAAGAAATAAGTTCAGACAAGGTTGTTGTGATATGCCCCGGATCGTCTACTGCCATTGTGCCTACGCCCAGGTTGTCCCGAAAGCGGTGAAGGAAGAAGTCCTTCGTCGCTTGGTCGAATCCGGCGTGGCGTTCGATGCGGTGGCAGACTTGTGCGAGATGTCCGCCAAGCGCGATCCGATGATGAAGCAGTTGTCGCAGGAAGGCTCCGTGAAGATCGCCGCGTGTTACCCTCGGGCGGTGAAATGGCTTTTTTCCGCCGCCGACGCCCCGCTGCCGCTTGCGGGAGCGGAAGTGGTGAACATGCGGGTGGAAACCGCCGACCGCGTGATTGACGCGGTGTTGGGCGAAGGATTCAAACAGACGGAGTCGGCGTGATCGGGACCCTCAAATCCATCCCGCGCGTCGCGCTGTACGAAGGTGAGGGCAGCCGACCCATCGCCGGGCCGGTTCGTGCGGAACTCACGCGCCTGCTGCTCGAAAAAGGGTACGCCGTTTCCAGCATTCGGCCAGGCGGGCAAGTGGCCCCGGCGACCAGCGGTGTGCTGCTCGTGCTGGGTGAATTTCTCGAACAAAAACCGCTCGAAGCCGTCGCCGAGACGGACGCCGTCAAAGTGCTTTTTCGCGACATCGCCGCCCTGGACGTGCCGAAAATTATGGGACTCGTTGAATCCCTCTGCGGCACCACTCCCCTGCCCAAACCGGGGGGATGGAAACCCTGGTTCCCAGTCATCGACTTTGGTCGCTGCACCAACTGCATGCAGTGCCTGAGCTTTTGCCTTTTCGACGTGTATGGCGTGTCGACCGAAGGTAAAATTCAGGTGCAGCACGAGAACCACTGCAAAACCGACTGCCCCGCCTGTTCGCGTGTCTGCCCGGAAGTGGCGATCCTGTTCCCCAAGTATCGTTCCGGCCCGATCAACGGCGACGAAATCAACAGCGAAGACCTTCGCCGAGAGTCGATGAAGGTGGATATCTCCTCGCTGCTCGGCGGCGATATTTACCAAGCCCTTCGCGACCGCAGCGACAAAGCCAAAAGCCGATTCTCGAAAGAACGTGACGAGGATCGGGCTCTGAAAGAACGGCAAAGGTGTTTGACCAAGTTGCAGGAACAGTTGGAAATTCCCCCGGAAGTGTTGGCTTCCCTGCCGTCGCTCGATCAGATCCAAGCCAAAGCCGTGCAGGCCAAGCAGCGGGCAGCGGATGCGCTCGGCATGAATTCGGCGCAACTGACATGACGAATGTAGCATGGGCTACCAGCCCATGTCTTTTTTTTGTAAGCCAAGACATGGGCTGGTAGCCCATGCTACTTTCATTCAAGATCGGAATCCCATGATTCTCCAATTCGGCAAGCGAATGCTCACCGAGCCTGACAAACGGCTGCTCTGGAAGTTCGCCTACAACTTCGGTTACAAAGGCATGCGCTCCGTTCAAAAATATAAAAAGCGACTGAAACAGGGCGTACACTTTCCACCCTTTCTGTTCATCTCCATCATCAACAGTTGCCAACTGCGGTGCCAGGGTTGCTGGGTCGATGTAGAGTCGCCGCGCGAGATGATCGATCTCGATCAGATGAACCGGATCATCAATGATGCCAAGGCCCACGGCAACAGCTATTTCGGCATCCTCGGCGGTGAACCGTTCATGCACCCGCAGTTGATTCAGATTCTGGAAGCACACCCCGACTGTTACTTTCAGATCTTCACCAACGGGCAGATGATCACCGAACACCTGGCCTCCGAACTTCGCCGCGTTGGCAACGCCACCCCGCTGATCAGCATCGAAGGCGGGGAGATCGTCAGCGATGAACGGCGAGGCCGGCTGAATGTTCTCAACCGCACGCTCGCCGGCCTTGAAAACTGCCGCAAGCACAAGCTGATCGTCGGTGTCGCCACCAGCGTCTGCCAGACCAACTACGATCTGGTCAGTGAGAAATGGTTGCGGCGATTGATCGACATGGGCGTGCATTATGCCTGGTTCCACACCTATCGCGTGGTGGGCCCGAAACCGGCAGCCGAGCTGGCGCTGACGCCGGACCAGGTGGTGAACATCCGCCGATTTATCGTGGAGATGCGCGCGAAGTTGCCGATCGCGATTGTCGATGCATACTGGGATGACAAAGGCGAAGCGCTGTGCCCGATGGCCACCGGTGTCAGCCATCACATTGGGCCGAGCGGCGCGGTCGAACCGTGCCCGATCATTCAGTTCGCCAAGGAAAATGTGAGCGATGAGCGCGGCATTTTCGACGTGATGAGCAATTCGGCATTTCTGAAGGATTTCCGCGAGACCGCCGCGAAAACGACGCGGGGGTGTATCGTTTTGGAAAGACCGGATATCGTGGCGAAGCTGGTTCTGAAGCACAACGCGACGGACACCACTCAGCGCGGCACGGCTTTGGCGGAGATGCAGGCATTGGAATCGCGGACCAGCCAGCATCTGCCTGGCCGGGAGATTCCTGAAGAGCAGTGGATGTATCGGTTCGCGAAGAAGCATTGGTTTTTCGGGTTTGGCGCGTATACCTGATGGACTGAAAGTTGGCTCGGCGGGCGAGCGGTCGCTTGCCGGCTTAGGAACGGGTTGTAAATAACTTCCCGGTTTTCAAAGGTGCGGGGTGCCACAGGTCGCGGTACTCCGAGACCTGTGGCTTTCGGC